>JBFFQB010000059.1:0-20642 GCA_041573795.1 Anaerolineales bacterium | reverse complement strand
ATCACTTTGGCGGGTGATGTCTTCATGCCGGGCGGACAGGTGCTGATCGGACGCGGACGTCAGGTTGAGCGTGAGCTCGAGCAAAGCGAGAAGGCGGTAGGAGATCTTGAACAAGCGAACCAAGCGTTGTCGAAGGTTGAGGCGAGCGTTTCCGATCTACAGCGTTCGTTAGACGAGGGGCAATCAAGGCTTAAGGCGCTGGGGGAAGAGCGCCAATCGATCCACGCAGAGCTTGATCCATCACGCCAAAAATTGAGTATGTTGCGGCTGCAATTTGCAACGCTTCAGAGTGACCTGGCTCAAAGACAAGCCCGTGTGGAGGATCTTGAACAGGATCTCGCCCAAACAACACGAGATCTTGAGGCTTTACAAGAACAAGGTCAGGATATTCAAGAACAACGCAAACGGCTTGAGCGTGATTTCCAGCGTGCGGTCGAGGCCTTAGAAACAACACAATTAAGTGAGCCCATGCTCGAAGCTGAGGCCAACCTGGATCGATTGCGTAACGAATTAGAAAGCACGGTCATGGTCTATGAGGGTTTACAAGCACGCCTGGACATGCTGAACCATGACCTCGATCTCCGCCGCGAGCGGGGGAGTGCGAATGAGGCTGAACTCGAGACTTTGGAGACACAATCGAAAGAAGCGACAGAGAAGCTCACTGAGGTCGAACAGCGCTTAGCAGCACTTGAGGCAGAGATGCAGCCGGCGGAAGAGGCCCTGGCTAAGGCGGAGCGTCGTCGCACCGAACTCGAAACCGGTGAAGTCGATATTCGCATGCAAACCCAGGCGATTGAACGTGGACACTCCCGAGCTCAGATAACCCTCGCGCGTAAGCAGGAAGAGCTCATGAGCATGCAAAGGCGTATCGTTGATGATTTCGGTTTGGTTGCCTTCGACGAGACTGAAGATTTAGCTGCCCAGGAACCGCTCCCATTTGAAGGGATCGTCGAGCGCCTGGCACGGGTCGAAAGCCTACCGCTGGAAGTAGAGACACAGATCAAGCAACTGCGCATGCAGCTTCGAAGAATGGGGCCGGTAAATCCTGAGGCGAGGCGCGAGTACAAAGAGGTGAGTTCTCGTGTCGAGTTTCTTACCTCCCAGGTTGATGACTTGCGAAAAGCCGAAGCGCAGATCCATGAGGTCATCGCCGAGTTGGATGTACTCATGGAGCGAGAGTTTCGGGTCACGTATGAAGCCGTGGCAACGGCCTTCAAAGAGAGCTTCACCCGTCTGTTTGGTGGTGGCTCGGCTCGGCTCGAATTAACCCAGCCGGATGACCTCACGCAAACAGGCATCGATATTGAAGCGAGGCTTCCTGGGCGAAGGATGCAGAGCTTGGCCATGCTATCTGGTGGCGAGCGTAGTTTGACCGCCTCCGCATTGATCTTCGCCCTTTTGAAAGTTTCGCCAACGCCTTTTTGTGTTTTAGATGAGGTCGATGCCATGCTCGACGAGACCAACGTGGCTCGCTTCATCGAGATGTTGAAAGAGCTCAGCCAGGATACCCAGTTCATTCTGATTACGCATAACCGTTTAACCGTGCAAGCCGCAGAGGTTGTCTATGGCGTCAGTATGGGTGCCGATACAGCCAGTAAAGTGATCAGTATGAATTTGGAGGAGGCTGCCCGCCAGATCGCCGCAGACTAGATGAAAAAGCCAGGATCGGCTGGAAGCCCGCTGGCACGTTCCTTGCGTTGATGAAAAGCATACCTTCGGGTAGAATATCGGGGCGAGCCGAAGTGGCGGAATTGGCAGACGCGCTGCGTTCAGGGCGCAGTGAGCTTTATGCTCATGTGGGTTCAACTCCCACCTTCGGCATATGAATGAAGCCCCGGTCGGGGCTTTTGTTTTGTCTAACTTGCTGCCTAGACCGGGTTTGGGTAAGATGAGGCCGAGATGGCATCGATGTTCAACGCAAGGCGTCTATCCATTTTTTGGATTGTGATGATCCTGATCGCTGGTCTACTGATCATTGGCGATCTCAACCGTCGTATGGCAGATGCGCGCCGGCTGGAACAGGATGCTGAGATTCTTGAAGGTCAGGTCGCTGCGAAGAGCACCGAGCAGGCCGATCTCATGACCCAGGTGGCAGGCGCGACAGGGGAAGCGGCGATTGCTGAATGGGCTCGGGCGGATGCCAAACTCGTCCGAGAAGGTGAGGTGCTGATCGTTCCCCTTGCGCCTCCGGGGACACCCGCGAGGCCTGAATCCTCCGACAGTGAGTATCCCGAGCCACCCACGAAGCTCCAGGTTTGGTGGGCGTTACTGTTCGGGAAGTAATTCTAATATCGTCTGGATAGCTGTTGGGGCAGGGCAGCATCACTCCTAAGGTTTTCTTCAATATCCAGAACGATTATTATGTAAAGCTTATCCTTGACGGTCATAACCCCTGTGTTATAATCTCCAACGCTGAAGGCAGAGCATCGTTGCGGGGTGGAGCAGTGGCAGCTCGTCAGGCTCATAACCTGAAGGTCCTAGGTTCGAATCCTAGCCCCGCTACCTGAGCACCAACTTGGATCGTCAGGCTTCCGGAAAAGGGATGGCCTGACGATCTTAGGTAATAGGTGCGTGGCTAGCCAAGATCCATATCTATGAGTAATGGACCGTCAGGCTAAAGCCCTCGTTGAAAGTCTTCATATAAGGGCTTTAGCAGGGATGGTCCTAGATTATCGTCAGGTTATTTCACAGATCCTTCGTCAATTCCCGCGCTAAGGTGAATACATTAAAGCTAGGGTGTGAGCTCGATCACCTCGTTCGGGATCTTCTGCTTGTCGGTTTGATTTCTGAGCATCCTTCTTAGGCTCATAACCTTCTCTCTCTGCGATAATTCTTTCTTCACGATCGACCTGCAAATCACTTTTGTAAGGGTTCCTTGGCAACTATCACATTTATGCTAATGATCGCACATCCACTATAGTCGGATCCGACCGGCTTGTGTGTGACGAGAACATGATTAGGTCGTTAGGCGTTCAATAGGTCAGGTGAGGAGACCGATACAACATTCCAGCACCGTTACTAGAACGGATGTAGCTATGCGGCCAGCACACCTTTTGCATCCCGCATAGCTTGAATGCTCAAACCTGACAATTTTCCTCCAACCCCATGATGAACGGTACTCACCTTGGCTACTCTCTTAACAGATAATGCAATTGCGAACCATTTGCAATAATCGAGAGGATAAATCATTCGAATATGTCCGACAAGCAGGAGTTCGTCGAGAAGCTACACGCCATAGGGCACCGGCTTACCCCCCAGCGGGCGCTTGTGCTGAAGATCATTGAGGAGAGCGAAGGGCATGTAGATGCGGAGGCCATCTGGCAACGGGCGCGGGAATTACAGGGTCAGATTAACCTCGCGACCATCTACCGCACGCTCTCCGTGTTGAAGGAAATGGGGCTGGTTCAGCAACGCTATTTCGCCCGGGAGCACAAGCGCGAGGTATACGAGTCGACTTTGAAGCCGGAGCACTATCACTTCACCTGCCTGGCATGCGGCGTGGTGGTCGAATTCGAGACGGCGCGCATCCAGCAGGCTCGGACCGAGCTTGCGGCGGAGATCGGGGTGCAGATCACCTATGGCTGCGTTTGCTTCGAAGGCTATTGCATTCTTTGCTCAACGAAACTCAACGCGGAGGCGTAATCTATGTTGGCAAGCTACTTGATCGGTATCCGGGAAGGGCTGGAAGCCGCACTCATCATCGGTCTTGCGTTGGGGGCGTTGACCAAACTTGGCCAGCACAAGTACAAACGATCGATCTGGGTTGGCGTGGCGGCTGCGGTCGTGATCAGCATCGCATCGGCCGCAATCCTGGGCTACATCGGCGTCTCGCTGGAAGGTGCGGCTGAGGAGATCTTTGAAGGGATCACGATGCTGCTCGCTGCTGGTGTGCTCACTTGGATGATCTTCTGGATGCGGCGCAACAGCCGCCAACTCCGCAACGGGTTTGAACAAGATGTAAAGCAGGCAGCTCTGGGTGAAGGCGCCTGGCCACTTTTTTCCATTGCCTTCTTCGCCGTGCTGCGCGAAGGAGTGGAAACTGCTTTATTCCTCAACGCGGCCGCGCTCATGTCAGGCTCCGGCCAGGCGTTGGTTGGAGGGCTGCTTGGAATCGCCTCAGCCATCCTCCTGGGTTGGGCGCTGGCCGCTTCGACGATCCGACTTAACCTTCAGAGCTTCTTCACCGTGACTAGCTTGCTGCTCATCCTCTTCGCTGCGGGATTGTTCGCCCACGGCATCCACGAGTTCGTCGAGGTGGGCTGGCTGCCGGCGATCCTCGACCCGCTCTATGATCTGAACCCGATTCTGAACGAAGTGTCCTTCCTGGGGACAACGCTGAAGATCATCTTTGGTTATAACGGCAACCCTTCACTCACTGAAGCTATAGCCTACGTTGGTTACTACGTGCTGATCTGGGTAGCTTTTCGCTGGGATCTCAAGGGAAGCCAGGAGACTCTTATACCCGCACCGTGAGTAATCGCTGAACGAGACGAGCATCCACGTTAAAGACTGCGTAGTTGATGATGCTCAGCTACCTAAAATTAGGAAGATATTCCCCCCGTGGTTTAGATCTTTTTTGGAGTTAGGATCGGGCCTACGGAAACTGTTCGTGCCCACCGTTTTACACCAGAGGCCAGCTGGATGTGAACCCAGCAGCCGAATACCCCTAGCACAATCCTCACTGATCCCCGAAGGATCATGATCCCTTGTGAATTTGTACTCTCAGCAAATGGATATGGAAGGCTTAATGATAAATTAATCGTTGTTAAGAACTCTCATCACTTGTTAACTAAATACTCACCATACTTAACTTCACAGTCTGGTTCAGTGATCTTACACTCAGGCGGACTATCCCCCGAGTGATTGCTGATGACCAATGCCGCCGGCGCCGAGATCGATCACCCCCCCACGAACGAGATAACAACAGGCATCCTGCTTGTTAATACCGGGACCCCGGCAAGCCCCACACCGGAAGATCTGCGCAAGTACCTGAAGGAATTCCTTTCAGACCGACGCGTCATCCGCTGGCCACGCTGGCTCTGGCTGCCGATCCTGCACCTGATCATCCTGCGTGTCCGCCCGCAGCGCGTTGCACCGAAGTACAAAGCAATCTGGTCGCAGCAGGGATCCCCCTTGCTCCGGGATGGACTGGCGCTCGCTGCAGGGCTCGAACGCAGGTTGCAGGACCGCTACGGGAATCGCGTTGGAGTCGAGCACGGTATGCGCTACGCCCAGCCTTCGATCGCCACCGCGTTGAACGCCTTGCGCAGTCGTGGTGTGAGCCGGTTGATCGTCTTGCCCGTATTCCCCCAGTATTCACACGTCACAGTGGCATCTGTCTTTGACGCAGTCTTCGAGGAATTGCGGCGCTGGCCGGAGATGCCGGAACTGGAGACGATCTGCGGCTACCATTCGCATCCCGCCTACATCCATGCCCTGGTTCAGCGCATCCAGGGATTCTGGCAGGAGCACGACCTCCCCGACCGTTTGCTGATCTCCTATCACGGGATCCCACAATCGTATGTGGAAGAAGGTGATCCGTACGAGCGCCATTGTGACGAAACAACGGCTGAGCTGGAGCGCTTGCTCGGAACGCAGGTTGCGGTCATCCAGGCAGCCTATCAGTCTCGTTTTGGCCCCGAGAAGTGGGTGGCGCCGTATACGGATGAACTCCTGGCGCAATGGGGGCAGGAGGGTGCAGGGCGCGTGGATGTGGTCTGCCCGGGTTTCGCCGTAGATTGCCTGGAGACGCTGTATGAAATCGAGGAGGAGGGCTGGGAGATCTACCAGCAGGCCGGGGGGAACACGCTGCACTACATCCCCGCTTTGAACGCCAGCAGCGGGCACCTGGATATGCTGCAGGAGATGCTCCAGCCCTATTTCGAACCTTTTCAAGCAGAGCAATTGAGGGCCATATCAAAGGAGATTCCGTAGACCCATGTCGCCGCAGATCCAATGCTTGGGGTTGAGCCATAAGACCGCTGAGGTAAGCCTCAGAGAGAAATTAAACAACCTCGAGCATGAGCTACTCTATCAAGCGTCCAGCCTGCCTGGATCAGCCCCCATCGATGAGATCGCCGTAGTATCAACCTGTAATCGCATTGAGATCTATGTTGTTTCAGAAGCAAAGGCGTTTGGGCTCTTGAAACGCCTGATCCTCAACAATTGCGATGTTGGGGCTGAGGAACTCGAGCAGTCGAAGTACAGTCTAACGGGGTTGCAGGTGGCGAGTCACTTGCTGCGGGTCAGTGCGGGTTTGGATTCGATGGTCCTGGGGGAGCCGCAGATCCTGGGACAGGTCACGGAAGCGTACGAGCGGGCGCTGCAAGCCGGGACGGTCGGCAAGATCCTCTCCCGGCTTTTCCAGATCAGCATTCACGCTGGAAAGCGGGTCCATACGGAAACGCACATTGGGCGGGAGGCGGTATCGATCCCATCGGTTGCAGCCGGCCTGGTTAACCAGCATTATAAAAACCTGGATGACGTCCGCATCACCCTCCTGGGAGCGGGTGAGATGGCGGATCTCGCCGTGGAAGCCCTGCGCAAGCGTGGCGCGACCCGGTTGCACATCGTCAGCCGCACCCTGGCCAGCGCATGCAAACTTGCGGACCGCTGGGAAGGCCAGGCCAGCACTTTCGACGCGTTGACCGAGGTCCTGCGCGGGACGAATGTGCTCATTACCTCATCGAGTGCACCTCACTTCCTGATTGATCGAAGCATGATCGAAAATGTCATGCGCTGCCGACCGGATACCCCGCTGGTGATCATTGACATCGCCGTTCCGCGCGATGTCGAACCGTCGGTTGGGGAGGTACCCAAGGTTCACCTGTTCGATATCGATGCGCTGAATCAGGATGTGGATGAGAGCCTGGCCTCGCGCCGCAAGGCGATCCCCCATGTCGAAGCAATCCTGGCAGAAGAGTATTTGAGTTTCAAGAAGTTCATCGATTCGCTCACGGTTGTCCCCCTGATTGTGGATCTGCGGGAGTACACCGAAGCGATCCGGGAGGATGAGCTGCAGAAGACCCTCAAGGGGCTCGGTGAGATCTCAGCCGAGCAGGGGGAGCGAATCCGTTTCCTGACTGAGTCGATTGTTAAGAAGATCCTGCACCAGCCCACGAAAAACCTGCACCAGGTCTCGTCGAATGGCGACGCGCAGCACTACGTAACTGTCTTGCGTGAAATCTTCGGGTTGGACCCCGGGTCAGATTTCGGGCCTCGCGAGCGTGAGAACCAATGAGACCGCTGACGTTTGGAACCCGCAGCAGCGCGCTCGCCCGCTGGCAGACCGGTTTCATCCAGCGCGGTCTCGAGACGCAGTGGCCCGGTTTAGAGACTCGCCAGGTATTGATCCAAACCGAGGGAGACCGGGAGCTCGACCTGCCCCTGCCGGAGATCGGCGGGAAAGGGCTTTTCACGCTGGAGCTTGAACAAGCCCTGCGGGAAGGGCGGATTGATGTCGCCGTCCACAGTCTCAAAGACCTCCCGATTGACGCGGCTGATGGGCTCGTCATCGGTCTCATCCCGGCGCGCGAATACGCTCACGATGTGCTGGTGGCGGGCGAGGCACAGACGTTGGAACAGCTGCCCCCCGCGTCGATCGTGGGCACGTCCAGCCTTCGTCGCCAGGGTCAGCTCCTGGCCTACCGCCCAGATCTCCAGGTGAAACCACTGCGGGGCAACCTCCAGACCCGGCTTAGAAAACTCGATCAGGGTGAATTCGATGCCATCATCCTGGCGGAAGCCGGCCTTGTGCGGCTGGATCTGGGTGCGCGCATTACGCAGCGATTGCCCTATGAGCTGATGCTTCCAGCTCCGGGCCAGGGTGCGCTGGCGGTGCAATGCCGCCAGGATGATCGTGAAACGCTGTGCCACCTGGCAGCGCTGGACCACTCATCCACGCGCGCAGAAGTGCAGGCGGAGCGGAGTTTTCTCCAGGCCCTGGGTGGTGGCTGCTCTCTACCCGTCGGTGCACTGGCGGAGCAGGGGGATGCCGGCTTGCTGCTCCGGGGGGTGGTCATTTCCCCGGATGGCGGGCAGCGCATCGCTGTGAAGGCATCCGGCACTGATCCCGCAATTCTGGGTGCTGCGCTGGCTGCCGAAGCGCTCGGGCAGGGCGCGGAAAGGGTGCTGCATGGTTAGCCTGAGCGGAAAGCGCATCGTAGTTACACGCCCCAAGCACCAATCTGTAGCGCTGGCAGCATTGATCGAGGCGCGTGGCGGTGAATCAATCTGCATCCCCGTCATTGAGATCGCACCCATGGATGATTACACCGAACTCGACCAGGAATTATCCCGGATCGATAGCTACGATTGGCTGATCTGGACCAGCGTGAACGGGGTCGCTGCCGTCTGGGATCGCTTTGAGAGCCTCGGCATCTACCCCAATTTTGAAAATGTCTGCGTGGCGGCAATCGGGCCGAAAACCGCCGCCGCGCTTGAAGCGCGCGGTGTCCTGCCTGATTTCATCCCGGAGCAATTCGTCGCCGAGGCGATCCTGCCCGGGCTGGGCGATGTGCGCGGATTGCGGGTCCTGCTCCTGCGGGCGGATATTGCCCGCGCAGCGCTAGTCGAATCCATTCGAGCGGGAGGTGGGATCGCCAGAGATATTCCCGTCTACCAGACCCTGCCGGCACAACCCGAGCCAGGGGTATGGGAGGCGTTCCGTGCCGGCGTGGAGATCATCATCTTCACCAGTTCATCCACGGTGATCAACTTCAAACGCATGGTGCAGGAACAGGGATATGGGGTTGAGGCACTTCCCGGCGATCCGCTGATCGCCTGCATAGGACCGATTACGGCTGCAACCGCAGCTGAATGCGGGTTTGACGTCGCGGTCGTTCCCCAAGCCTACACGATTGAAGGTCTTATCCAGGCGCTCGAGCGGCGCTTGCATGGTGATGAGGAGCATTCCGCATGAGCGACCCGTTCCAGATCTCAAGCCTGGTCCACCGGCCACGGCGCTTGCGCCGGACACCCCAGCTGCGGGCTCTGGTCCGTGAAACCTGGTTGACACCTGCGGATCTTGTCTATCCGCTCTTCGTGCGGCATGGCCAGGGCCTGAAGCGGGAAATTGCGTCGATGCCGGGAGTCTATCAACAATCACCCGATCTGCTTGCTTCGGAAGCGGAAGCAGTCGCCGCCTTAGACATCCCGGCCGTGATCCTGTTTGGCATCCCGTCCAGGAAGGACCCGCTGGGGATGGAGAACTTCGATCCGGAGGGCATCATCCAGCAAGCGATCCGGGCGATCAAGCAGCGCGTCCCCGAGTTGCTCGTGATGACCGATGTTTGCCTGTGTGAGTATACCGATCACGGTCATTGCGGTTTGTTGAACCGGTTGCCGGATGATCTGCACCCGCACCTGCCGGAGGGCAGCATTCTGAATGATGCTTCGCTCGAGGTCCTCGCCAGGGTGGCTGTCTCACACGCAGAAGCGGGTTCCGATATCGTGGCACCCAGCGGCATGCTGGATGGGATGGTTGCCGTGATCCGGCGGGCGCTCGACGATGCCCGCTTCGAGCACATTCCGATTCTTTCGTATGCGGTGAAGTACGCCTCTGGCTATTACGGCCCATTCCGCGATGCGGCTGAATCGCCCCCCAGCTTCGGGGACCGGAAATCGCATCAGATGGATCCCGCCAACGTGCGCGAAGCGCTGCGAGAAGCATCGTTGGATGTGGCGCAAGGTGCTGATGCATTGATGGTCAAACCGGCCTTGAGCTATCTGGACGTCATTTACGCGGTGCGCCAGGCTCATCCGCAAGTCCCCCTGGCCGCCTACAACGTCAGCGGTGAGTATGCCATGGTCAAAGCAGCAGCCCAGCGGGGCTGGATCGATGAACGCCAGGTTGTACTCGAGACGCTGACATCGATGAAGCGCGCCGGGGCCGATTTCATCCTAACCTATCACGCCAAAGATGTCTGCGGCTGGTTGAATTCCTAAAGAGAAGAGGTTTCGTATGAGCCAACCAGGATTATCATTGCGAGCAGCCCACGAGAGGAACGAGAATGATGAGCGCATGGTCGTGGCTGATTTCGACCTGGCCCCGTTCACGATTGCCTGGGAAGTCACGCGCGCTTGCGCCTACGCCTGTGTGCACTGCCGGGCCGATGCCATCCCGCAGCGTAACCCGGCGGAATTGACGACGGAGGAAGGATTCAAGCTGATCGATCAGCTGACCGAATTTGGGAGTCCCATCCTGATCTTCACTGGCGGCGATCCGATGATGCGTCGGGATCTTTTTGATCTGATCGCATATGCCGCCGATCGCGGCCTGCGCTGCTCGTTGACTCCAACGGCAACTGCCCTCCCAACGCTCGAGCGACTGCAAACGGCGAAGGCGGCGGGTATCCGGCGGGTTGCGCTGAGCCTGGATGGGCCGACGGCGAAGGTGCATGATGAATTCCGTAAGGTAGATGGCTCGTGGCAGCGCACTATGGATACGCTGCACCATGCCAAAGCGGCAGGGTTGAGCGTGCAGGTGAATACTACGGTCACGCGGTTCAACCTGGATCAATTGCCGGACATGGTGCCTTTCATCGAGGAGGTGGTTGCGGTCCAGTGGTCGGTCTTCTTTATGGTGCCCACGGGCCGTGCCCAGGCGAAGTACATGATCTCGCCCGAGGAGCATGAGCGCGCCTTTCACTGGCTCTACGATCTAGCCCAAGTGGCGCCATTTGACATCAAGGGAACAGCTGCGCCTATGTATCGCCGCGTGGCGATTGAGCGGAAGAAGGCCGAGGTGGGGGACGGCAAGGAAGTAACCTTCCAGGGCGCAGGCTTCCAGTATGCCGACGGGCTGCATCGACCGCGTAAAGGCGTAAACGATGGTAATGGCTTCCTATTCATCTCGCATATCGGCGAGATCCAACCCTCGGGATTCCTGCCCGTTACCGCTGGGATGGTGCGGGAGGACAGTATCGTCAATGTCTACCGCAACCATCCGATCTTCACTGCCCTGCGAGACCCGGAGCAATTGAAGGGCAAATGTGGCATCTGCGAGTACCGTGATATCTGTGGTGGTCAGCGAGGACGGGCGTACGGGCTGACTGGCGATTACCTTGAAACCGATCCGGCTTGCGTCTACGAACCGCAAGCCAAGGTGGCAGCGTGAACCGAACCGCCATGAATGGTCAAGCCGCGCTTCCCAGATCACGCTTCCTGCGCGCCTGCCAGCGGCTGACGGTAGATGCGACCCCGGTGTGGTTTATGCGCCAGGCCGGACGTTACATGCCTGAATACCGGGCGATCCGCGAGAAACTCACCCTGCTGGAGATTGTTGAGCGCCCGGAGATCGCCGCCGAGGTCACGCTCCAACCGGTTCGAGCGCTGGGCGTGGACGCTGCCATCCTCTTCGCGGATATCCTGCTTCCGATCGTGCCGATGGGTCTGAAGCTCGAATTCGTCAAGGGCGAAGGACCTTCGATTGAAGCCCCCATCCGCTCGGAGGCCGACGTCCGCAGGCTGCGCGCGGTGCAACCGGAGGGCGATCTCGGGCATGTCATGCAGGCCATCCGCATCTTGCGCAAGGAGCTGCCGGTCGATGTCCCATTGATCGGCTTTGCGGGCGCTCCCTTCACGATGGCCTGCTACATGATCGAAGGTGGCCCTTCGCGTGAGTACCGGATGGCGAAGAGCATGATGTACTCCCAACCCAAGACATGGCACGCATTAATGGAGAAGTTGGTAGAAGTCTTGGGCGAATATTTGAACGCGCAGATTGAGGCAGGCGTCCAGGCTGTGCAACTGTTTGATTCTTGGGTCGGTGCGCTTCATCCCCAGGATTACGATCGCTACGTGTTCCCCTATTCAGCGAAAGTTCTGAGGGTAGCCGCCGGGAAGGGGGTCCCGGTTATCCACTTCGGGACGAATACATCCACACTGCTGCCCTCGATGAAGGCGGCCGGCGGCGACGTGATCGGTATCGACTGGCGCGTTCCGCTTGACGTTGGCTGGCGCGCCGTGGGCCTGGAGCACGCGGTTCAGGGAAACCTCGATCCAGTCTCGCTCTTCGCACCACTCCCCGAGCTTCGCTCGCATGTAAACGACGTGTTGAAACGAGCAGGCGATCGACGCGGGCACATCTTCAACCTCGGGCATGGCATCCTGCAACACACGCCGGTCGAGAATGTTCGTGCAGTCGTAGACATGGTGCATGAATGGTCCAGCCAAGAAACATTGTCGTCGTAGGCGGCGGCATCACAGGCCTCTCGGCGGCTTATACGCTCCAGAAGCTGGCCGAGCAGCAGGACACGCCGACTTCTATCGCGTTGTTCGAGCGCGACCGGCACCTGGGCGGGAAGATCCAGACCGAGCGGCGGGATGGCTTCGTGATCGAGGGTGGACCTGACACGTTTGTGGCGACGAAACCCTGGGCTGTTGAGCTGTGCCGCGACCTGGGGATTGCGGACAGGCTCCATGGGACGAATCCGGAGAGAAATCGGACCTTCATCCTCCACCACGATCGGCTGCACAGACTGCCGGGTGGGCTCACGATGATGATACCAACCGAGATCAAACCCATGCTGGCTACCGGATTGCTCTCCTGGCCGGGGAAGGTCCGCATGGGCATGGATTTCCTCATCCCGCCGCGTAGGAACGGCGTGGATGAAACCATGGGCCAGTTCGTCAGCCGCCGCATCGGGCGCGAGGCCTATGAGCGCTTGATCGAGCCGCTCATGAGCGGGATCTACGCCGGGGATGGCGATAAGCTGAGCCTCAACGCGACCTTACCCTATCTCAAGGACCTGGAGCGCGATCACGGGGGGTTGGTGCGCGGCGCACTGGCCATCCGCCGGACACGCCGCGTGAAGAGACAGAGCGGGTCGGGTTGGCGCAGCCTGTTCCTGACTCCACGTACCGGTTTGGCAGAAATCGTGGAAGCGCTCACCGATGCGCTGGAATCGGCTGGCGCCGGACTCCACCTTGGTGTCGCCCTGGCCAATCTCTCTATCACGGACGATCGCTTTCGCCTGAAACTATCCAATGGATCGGAAATAACCGCGGATGGCTTGATCCTGGCCACGCCCGCATATGTGACGGCGGGTCTGCTCAGGTTGCTGGATCCTGCGCTGGCAGAGGAACTGGGTGCAATCGAATACGTTTCCACGGCCACCGTTTCGATGGCCTTCCGGGAGGATCAACTGGGGAGACCCCTGGATGGCTATGGCTACGTGATCCCGCGCCGCGAGCAGCGCAAGGCGCTGGCCTGTACCTGGACTTCAACCAAGTTCCCGCACCGGGCACCGGATGGCTATGCCCTGCTGCGGGTGTTCATTGGCCGGGCCGGGCAGCAAGCGGACATCTCCTGGACAGAATCCGAGCTCCAAGAACTTGCCCGCCAGGAACTGTCGATGACGTTGGGAATCGAGGCGCAGCCGCTCTTCAGCCGGGTTCAGATTTTCCAGGATGCCATGCCGCAGTACAACCTGGGGCATCCGGAACGGATGGATCGGATTCAGCGCCATCTGGAGCGCTGGCCGCGCATCTCCCTGGCCGGTGCGGGCTACACAGGGATTGGGATCCCGGATTGCATCCATTCGGGTGAACAGGCAGCCTCGCAGCTTTTTGATCGACTCGCTGCTACCTGGAAATCATAGATCAAGATGAAATCAAGCCAAGGATGAGCAGAATGACCTTACAAACCCATGAATCCGGGCGATTGTTCGAACGAGCAAAGCAAATCCTTCCCGGGGGGGTAAGCTCGCCGGTGCGCGCGTTCCGCGCTGTCGGCGGGCAGCCCCTTTTTATCGAGCGCGCCCTCGGGCCCCATATCTATGATGTCGATGGCAACGTCTACATTGATTATGTGCTCTCATGGGGACCCCTGATCCTTGGGCATGCGCATGAACGTGTGGTAGCCGCACTCCGCGACGCAGCCGGGCGTGGGACGAGCTATGGAGCGCCCTGCCGGCTTGAGGTTGAGCTCGCCGAACTCATTCGGGAATTTATGCCTGCGCTGGAGTTGATCCGCTTTGTGAACTCGGGGACCGAGGCAACCATGAGCGCACTACGCCTGGCGCGTGCGTTCACACAGAGAGCCAAGATCATCAAATTCGAAGGCTGCTATCACGGTCACGCAGATATGCTGCTGGTACAGGCGGGTTCAGGGGTCGCGACGCTGGGATTGCCCGACTCCCCGGGGGTACCGCAGGCTGTCGCAGCCGATACCCTGGTTGCCCCCTTCAATGAGCTCTCCGGGGTTGCCGCGCTATTTGAACGGTATCCGGAAGAGATCGCGGCGATCATCATTGAGCCCGTTGCGGGGAATATGGGTGTCATCCCTCCCCGCCAGGGCTTCCTTGAAGGCCTGCGTGAGCTCTGCGATCAATATGGAGCGCTGCTCATCTTTGATGAAGTTATGACCGGTTTCAGGGTTCATCCCGGTGGTGCCCAAGCGCTGTACGCAATCCAGCCGGATCTCACCACGCTGGGCAAGGTCATCGGGGGAGGTCTGCCAGTCGGTGCTTATGGTGGTCGACGCGAGATCATGGAGATGATTGCTCCTGCCGGTTCGGTGTACCAGGCTGGAACGCTCTCGGGCAATCCGCTGGCGATGACCGCCGGCAAAGTCACCCTGGAAATTCTCAAGGATCCGGCGCTCTGGAAGACACTCGAGCAGCGCGCCCGTAGATTGGATGAGGGTATCCGGCTAAGTGCGGCAGCCCACCAGGTCCCGATCTACCAGACTCGCGTGGGGACGATGTTCTCGACGTTCTTCGTCGATCAGCCAGTGTACGACTGGCCGCAGGTAAAGCAATGCAACGTCGAGCGCTTTGGTCGCTACTTTAAGGTGATGCTGGAGCAGGGGATCTACCTGGCTCCCTCGCAGTTTGAAGCCGGCTTCCTTTCGACTGTTCATGATGAAGAAAGTATCGGGCGCACGATCACCGCTGCGGACCGGGCGATGGAGCGCCTCTAGTTCGCTTCGCGTCGGGGTCAAGATCTTTTGGAGGTCAGTGATGAAGCTAACCCAACAATCCTTGCAGGTCCTCTCCAAACTGTTCATCGCCGTAGGCGTGCTGGCATGGATCCCTTATATCCTTAAAGAACTTCGGGGTTATGAGGCCTCGCTGTGGCCGTACCTCGCCGTACATCTCACCTTTGTTATATCCGGTTCCTGGTTGAAACGACGAGCAACGGTTGACGGCGCCCGGCCAGTCTCAGAACGAAACAGAAAACTCAGCCTCTACTTGTTCATCATTGGGATCGGAGCCTGGGTGCCTTATTTCCTGATAAAGCAAACACTTGATCCTGGGATCGCGATCCAACCGTTCCTGATCACCCATTTGATCGGGATATTTGGTGGTATAGTTTTGCGGTTTGGCCTGGTCAAGAAGATACGCGAGCGGAATTCCTGAGCATTGCTCCAGTGCATCTATGCAGGTCATCATGACTTAGCGCTGAAAATTCTGCTTGATCCCATGGATCATTGGAGATGTTATAAGGTGACAGAATCTTGGGTAGGATTGGATCGTTAGCATGACGGAAGAATGGTTGAGTTTAACAGAAACAGCAACCCTCCTGGGGATCCACCCTAATACCCTCCGACGTTGGGGGGATAGTGGATTGTTACCTGTCCATCGGACAAAGGGGGGGCATCGACGTTTCCGTCGTGAAGATATTGAAATCTGGCGGCAATCACGAGGGGTGGATGCAGCATCTGAAGCAGATCTAGTGATTTTAAGAGCACTCTGGCATACACGATTCCATATAGAGGAGGGTGAGTTAGAGTCGCAAGTGTGGTATCAAAAAATCGATCAGGAAGGACGGGCAAAATTCCGTCGCGGTGGAAAAGAAATCTTACAAGGGCTAAGGACTTATCTAGCCAATGGCGAAGAGGGCTCCGATAGTGAGGCAAGGTTGGTTGGTAGTAATTATGCCTACTGGGCCTTTAGTCAGGGCTTGAGCAGCATCGATGCTACTCGTGCGTTCCTTTTTTTTCGAAGGATGATGCTGGATGCCATGCTTGAGGTTTTTAGGCACGTGTCTGTTCGGTCACCACGGATTTGGGCTGAGATGTTCCATAAAATCAATAAATATACAGATCTGATCCTTCGTTCAATGTTGCAAACCTATGAGGAATACCAAGATATTCCTTGAGAGCCGGGATGTTGCCGCTGACCCGATGATATATTCACTGACCTGCCCCTAAAAAACTGATCCAGCTATAAAGTGAGTGTCAGGGATTGAACACAGGTCCTTCCTGAAAATCGCTACCTGAATTAAACCTGGTTTTGTTCGCATTTCAATGGACATGTGTGCATGGTGACCTGCTTACTGTATCGAGACAGTTGAGTTAGAATGGATATAAATAGACTTGGCAGGTTTCGCGATAACCGCATATCGCAAGGCTACCCTTAGAAACCCAGCCTGACGAACCAAGGCCCCTGTTTTTGGATTCGAACTCATAACCTGAAGGTCCTAGGTTCGAATCCTAGCCCCGCTACCTGGAAGAATGAAAAGCGCCCGATCGGGCGCTTTTTGTATGTTTTGACCGCTATTTTGCTCATAAATTATCTTTGAAGAATTCCACCGTTCGCAGCATGGCTTGACCGAAATAAGGCGAAATGAGGTTGTGTCCTCCGCCTTCATAAGTGTAGAACTCGTATTCTTTACGATTCTCTTGCAGAACCGCCGCCAGGCCATAGGAGTATTCGATGCTCACCACCGTATCATCCTGTGCGTGGTGGATCTGCAGGGGACGGTTGAGGAATTCGATATTCTCCGTCAGAGAAACAGCGCTCCAGTATGCGCTCTCGCTACCGGGGCGACCGTAGGCGTCGAAGATCTCCTGCGACCTTCGACGTCGTTCATTTCCTTCTGGCGTTACCGGCGGCCGGTAGGTGTTGTCATCAATGCCATATTGTCCAAAATCATCGTAGCTGTAAACAGCCCCAGCCCAGATCACGCCGGCTTGGATATCCGGTTCGATAAGCATCGCCCGCAAGGTCAGGTTGCCAGCCATGCTATGACCCCACATACCAATTCCGTGAGGATCGATGAAGTCCAGCGTTTGCAGGCTCTTAAGCGCCGCAATTGAGTCGATCGTGTAGCCGGGTGAAAAATAGGAACCAGAGGGTTCTCCTTCGGATTGCCCATGACCACGGTAATCGATTTTGAAGACCACAAAACCACTGCGCGCAAGGTAATCGACATAGGCTTCATAACGCTCTGTTGTCCGGTAGGCTGCAGGCGGAATGTAGCCGTGATTGAAGATAATGGCCTTGAAGCCATTTTCTGGGGTTTGCGTGAATGGAACCGTCAGTAATCCATAGATCTTGTTACCTTCCGAAATGTAACTGACGACGTGCCGCTCATAATAAAAGGTACCGGGAAGCCTTTGCTCGAAGGTGATCTCGCTTCCGGCGATCTTCAGTTCTTTCAGGTACGGGATTGTGATCTCCCGTCCGACTTCAAAGATGATTTCCGTCACAGTCGGGGTCGGGATGATCGTGGCTGTGGGAGAAGGCGTTGCTTTGAGAGGGGGTGAAAGGTAGGTCGCAGTAGGGTCCAGGGTTATGGCGAGGTCGGGAGACTCAACGTCTCGCCCCTCAGGAATTAACCCAATCGCTTGATCTGCTCTTGTCCGGATGCAACCGGCAACAACCATGAGAAGGATCAAGCATGCGAAGATGAGCGATTTTCGAGTGGACAAAGCAAGCAACCCCGTACCTCCAGGTGAACCCTGCGCTTGAGATGTAATACAGCATGCAGATAAGACATCCCGCCTGCGGACCATGCAACGTAGTTATAACAAAATCTAGGCGATCCAGTTGTTAAAGCATGGATTGCAATCCCTCCCCACCTCGCCTTTTTGGAAGCGTGCGCACCCGAGATATGCGACTTCTAATTAGAAGCTAGACCCATCCTGTCAGCAATGTCTTTTGCACGGACCCAGAGCGAGGCGCAATTGCAACGCAGGACAGAAGGACAGTCCGTCATGCTTGAAATCTCTTGGTAACACGTCTTTCTCGTTGCGCCATAAGGATCAGGGCGTAGCCATTTGGCTACGCCCTGAATTCAAACAAGAATGCAATCTGATTTAGAAATCAACATTCGCCTCATTCGAACACGTTTGCGTTCCTGCTTCACAAACTTTGTAGGTATAGGCGCCACCGCCCCGTTGATTGATATTGTCGGTGAAGAAACCGTCATTTAGGGTTGTGACGATACCTACGCCATCACGATACACGTCCACATCTGTGGAAGTGGTACCACTCCATGTAAGATCTACCTTTTGCAGACCTTGAGTCTTGTAGCCTGTCACAGACAAATTAAAACCACTTGGTACCGGCGTAGCCGTCGCGGTGGCAGTAGGTTCAGGTGTGGGCGAGGGTTCTGGCCCGGCGCTACAAAGCGCATCATCCACACCGACTTCGTCCCAGGCATCAGCCACATTCGATTGAAATGCTCCGCCCACTGTGATCGTGCTGGCGCGCGCATCGCAGAACGTGGCGTCCGTCGGCAGGGATATAAAACCGAGGAAGGCAATGGGTTCAGCCGCTCCTAATCCTATGGCAGCCACGTCAGAACCGGAGGCGAAGGTTGGATCACTGTTCTGGCCGCCGTTCACAAGCAGAAAATACCAGTGGTTGGCAATGCTCGAGTTGATGTGTACACCACCGTTATCGCTCGTGCCGGTATAGCGTTCATCGTAATGCGAAGGATCGCTGTCTTCTCCGGGATCTGCCATATTACGGAACCCTGCCACTGCATCTCCACGAAGATCGAAGTCTTCACCGATCTGCCAGTCGGGTTGCAAGCTGAGTGCTGGCTCCAAACCAGCTGCCTCGGCCCAGAATTCCATGCTGGTGCCCATGATGTCTGAGAAAGCTTCGTTCAGTGCGCCGGATTCATTCTGGTAAATCAGATCAGAGGTGAAATCGGTAAGGCCATGGGTAAGCTCGTGGCCAATCACGTCGAGAGAGGTGAGCTCTTCAAAGTCGCTCTGGTCCCCATCGCCAAGACCGATATAAGTCCCGTTCCAGAACGCATTGTTGTAACTTGCACTGAAGTGTGCATGCACTTCCATGGTGTTGTTAGCGCCATTGGCGATCGCTTGCGCAACCCAGTCATAGCCATGGGCATCGAGGTAATAGCTATCGGTCACATAGGCATAATAGTGAGCATCAACGAGTGCCTGCTGCGCCGGTGATTCATCCCCCAGCAGAACCCAGGAATTATCTGAATCCGTGGCGATGGGGCCCAGGAACGGCCGACGTGTAGAGCCTTGATCGTGGGTCTCCTGACGACCATCGGAGGACACGAGCCGATAATTGCCATCGCTGAGGCTTGTCAGGCCGCTAAGATCTTTGATATCCGTCGGATCAGTCGAGTACTGTACACCAAAGCCACACGGCGAACTGCTCGCGTCGCAGTCATACATGATGGCATTGAACTTGTTCAACAAGACGCCGTTGCCGGCATCGATCCAGTGGAACCAGCGAGCATCAGCACGTCGAGTTTCCACCTCAAAGAAGTAGCGCCCCGATTCGGGGTTGATCATGAGTGTGGTGATCCGGTCGCCTGCTGCGCCTATATCCGCCGACGCCCGCTGACGTGCTTCAGCGGCACTCAAAGTAACGTTATTCGCCGGATTGATAACCGGGTAATATGCACCAATGATGTATTTGGTGGTTGAGCCGTCCTTGAGTAGCGTGAGTTGCCCCCCGAGGACCTGCGCATCAACTTCACCGAAAACCTGCTGGTACCGCTCGTAGATCAGGTTATATGCTGGCAAGTCAAAGCTTTGGATGAGCCTGACATCTCCAGGTAACATGAAATCGGCTGCTTCAATACCCTGAAGTGCTCGAAAGCCGTTATGGGTGCGTTGCTGGGCACCGGCAACTGCCGTAACACCCAATGTTAACAACAGTAAGATCAGAAGGCCGTATCCTATCCCTCGAATTTTCATCTTCTACCTATCTCCTTCTATCAAGAGCGGTTATTGCTCAGTTATCTTAGCCATTGGAAGTGAATTTTCTTCCGATGTCTGAGTAAAAATCTCTTCCACTCAGGCATCACGGAAGATGCGATGCTCTTACAAAATCAATATGGATAATTTTAGTCCAATATAGGATATCTGCAAGAGGACCAGGGGATCAGGTGGATGGCCTTGAGCATCTAGGAAGATTCAAAGGGCGTAATCGATTCGATGGACGCGTTAGGTGTTGCTTGGAAATCACATGTAAAGGCTGTACCTTGAAACGCCAGGTAGAGTTGCTGAGTCTCTCGGTCAATAGAATCAATCAAGCCAGCCAGCTTGGCTGATAGCTTCCTGTGAGAGCCTCATGGTCCACTTGCGCTAGAAATTCTCATGCTCATTATGTCTATTGGGGAGACACATGTGCGTCGGTGGGTTTGGTCCAACCGGGTTCCATCTTGTTCACTTCCATGGCTTATCTTGCAATCATGCCCCCGCGAACATTCGCAATTTTTTTAATTGGATGCAACTTTTCCCTCGGATCTCGTGTAATTAAGCTTAGGGTATCGCTCTAACCTACCAAGAGTATCAACCCTGCCCACAGATTGGGATCGGGTCACAAAGATCATGGAAGATCACGTGCATGAGTCTGAAACTTTTTGAGCGAGTTTTCCGTATAGGCCATAGTTCTAGCGGTATATAGCTGAACCTTTGT
>JBFFQB010000058.1:0-20665 GCA_041573795.1 Anaerolineales bacterium | reverse complement strand
TCAGCCTCAGGGGCCTCCGCTGCTACTTCAGTTACCTCGGCGGCGGGGGCACATGCGCCCAGGATCAGGGCTGCAAGCAGTAAAAAAGGTAGTAAATTACGTATTTTCATCTTTCTTCTCCTTTGGTGAAGATTGTAGGTAGAATTCTACCAAGCGCACAGCTATTGTCAAATTAAAGGATGATTAAATCTTTGCAATACATGGATAGTGCGTGGGTCAGGGGGTCTGGGGAGACATACGTTGGTGCATTTTGATGATAGGTGTGTAAAAAGAAAGCTGGGATATAAGCGCGTTAACGGGTTGCGCTCACGTGGGATGAAGCATGCTATAATCGCCGCGACCGGCCCCAGTAGCTCAATTAGGATAGAGCGAGGCTCTCCTAAAGCCTAGGTTCCGCGTTCGAATCGCGGCTGGGGCACTTCAACCTCTCCTTTGGGGAGGTTTTTTACTTGTAAGGGGGCATGGTTTGTTTTGCGGGGGGCTTGCGGGCATGAGAAGGCACTCGGGAATGAGAAAGGGTGGCGCCATAATGCGCCACCCTTTTTTCGGTCTCGTGACAATTGCTTTACGGGGTGTCGAAGATCCACAAACCCGTATTGCGATCGCTTCCGAGGACATACGTGTTGCCATCTGGGTGCTCGTGCAGGTACACGCCCCAGAAGTTAGAGCCATTCGAAGTGTCGACGAAGTGAGCAACTTCGGTCAAGGTGTCACCACCGAAATCGACCACCCGCATGCCATCGGCATACCAGGAGATGTAGGCCCGTGTGCCGTCGTCGACCACCACGTTGTGCATCGTGCGGTCACCAGCCAAGGGCGGGTTGGCAAACACGCCTTCGGTGGCGCATTGGTCCACCTCGACGATGTTTGCCGGATCACTGACATCCAACAGGCGCAGGTAGCCATAACCGTCGAAGATGCCTGCAGCAGCTAGCGTGCCACCCTCGCTGGCCTTCATGCTCTCGCCGGTCGAGTAGCCGACGAAGTAGCCGGGAATGGTGATGACGTTGGCTGTGCCGGCCGACATCGAGACCAGGGCATCGCCGCGCGCGGCGTCGTTTGCCACAACAAAACCTGCGTAGCCTAGCGCCTGGGCATTAGCAGCCTTGGTCGAGAAGAAGCAGGTGCCACGCTGGATCAGGGCCACCTCACCCGGGTTCGCAGAGCGGTCAAACTCACCCGTGGTGCAGCCCTCGCCGCCGGTCCAATGGACAGGACCGCTGAAGCTGCCGCCGGGGAGCGAATAGGTAGGCGGGGTGAAACCACCCTCGGCAACAGGATAGGCTGTGCCATCGAAGGTGAAGGTATCCAGCGCTCCAGCGGCGAAGTCCTCATCGCCAAGGAGCACGCGCGTGCCATCAGCATTGGGAACGGCCACGTGGCCATCCCCGGCAGGGAATTCACCCGAGAGCGGATCGGGGGCACCGTAGGTGCTGTCACCCAGGAAGACCGGGTTAGCAGGGTCCGTGACATCTAAAAGCACCAGACCTGCGTCCCAGTAGGACAGGTAGGCGATTACTTTACCGCCGTTCTCCTGCACCCAGACGTCATGCAGGAAGGTGCCCGCCGTGGCACCAAATTCCGCATCGATATCGGACGGCCAGTCAAGCTGCCCGGTGACGGCGATTTCCTTGGGGCTTTGCGGTTTGGTGACATCGATGACATGTACGTCCTGGATGTTGTCATCATCGACCAGGATCATGTAGGCGTTCTCGCCCTGCTGCCAGATGTAGCTGTTGTGCACGCCAAAATCCAGGTAGTTCTGCTTGAGCGCGCGTGGCTTGGTCGGGTCGGTTACGTCCCAAATCGCCACGCCACCCTGACCCGGGATGGCCGCCACGCCGTTGGCCTGCAATCGTGGCAGGAAGACTGAGCCGCAGGGCTCATTGGAGGCGACCAGGATTTCACCGTTGAAGAATGGTGTCTCCAGATGGGCCACTTTGACATCATTGTTGCGCGTCCCTGGCTTAGCGGGGATGAAGGCTGCCTTGAATGGACTCGTTGGATCGGATATATCGACCACGTGCACGCCGGTGAAGTCCAACGAGCAAGCGATGTCGTCGAAGGTACCTAGGTAGGCGTAGTTGCCGTAGGCCCAGACATCGGTGACGTTTTCGCCACCTGGAATGCCCAAGCCCGCTGCGTTCAGTTGGCTTACCACGGGTAATTCGGGTGATCCTGAACCTCCGTGATCCGCCAGCGCCACGCCTGGTACGAGCAGCGCAAGCAGCAATGCGCCGACGACGACCGTGGTTCTCCTCCGTTTCCTGTTTCTCCCTCTCATGGTGTTTCCTCCTTTGGTTGGGGGATCTATTCTATATTCGGATAAAATTGATCCGAATATAGATATCCATTCTATAATAGTTTTTTCGTGAATCAACATCTTCTTGGGAAAATCTTTGGAGGTTCGGGGATGGATGGATCCTTTCCCGTGCAGCGCAGGCCCTGCCCTGCGGTCGTGGTCGTATCCGAAGGACGTCATGAGAGTTCGAAATTAGGAGAACAGTAGGCGAGAGGTGCGTGTTGATGGTTCATCGCCGGTCGTTGGGCAGCATTTGAGCCAAAGGGCGCTTTCATGCGATGCCAGGGTTGGGGCAATCTCGGGCGATGGGTTTCAGGCTGAGGGCTGGAGCGATTGGAACGAGATTCCATCTTCAGCGCAGATCCACTGAATGGCATTCTTCCCCGAGGCAGCCGCAAGCTCCCTCGTTTCCTGAGATAAGGGGCAGTTGGGTGAACGCCCGACTACCCCGCTTTATTATCTTGCTCACCTGGGAGTTTTATGCAATTCAATTGAGTATTATGACCCTAAGAGACAAATGCAAACATCGTTCAGGGTATGCATCCCGTTCGCCTTGGAATCTAGAGGGATGACCTGAGCATTCTCTTCCTGTAGGTTGAAACTTCAACGAATTACATACTGAGCATCCCCGACTTGCAAGGGTCGGGGGTTTTATTGTGGGGGGGGAGGTGCTATCACGTAGAAGAGAACCGCTGCTTGAAGACCTCGCGGTAATCATGAAAATACAAGGTCTTCGGCGTCAAACCCAATGTGACTGGATGGGGAGGAGGGGCTAACGCAGAAGTAAGCCTAAAAACATACAGGAGGACTTCAACCATTAGGCCACGATGATCCCACCAGCAAAGAGCCATGCCCATCCCTCCCGATTGCCGCCTCCATCGGGCGCTCCGATGATTAGGCCCATGAAGGGTCCACAGAGCATGTTCTAAATGAGGTTATTAGGGGCATCCGTTCCGAGCGATACAACGATTGCGAGCGCTGCAAAGGCTCCCCTCCAACGAATCCATCCTACAACCATTTCGGCATGCTATCCCTCCTTCGCGACAACACAGCCATGTGCAATTTTTTAACCTACGTAAGGAAAACCAGGTTTGCCAGTTGGCTATCCATTGAGAAGGTCACGTAGACAAGACGTCAGATTTGGCTAACGGAACAGCCCCGCACTCCATGAGAAATGCGGGGCTTTCTTACCTACGCTCTTGCTTATACGAGTACTGCTAGCGGATCAAATACGTCCTCGTCTGAATACCTCACTTCGGGGGTGGTATCAGGGTGACGGTCGGTGTCGGTGTTGGAATCGGTGTCGAGGTTGGTGGTACCGGAGTCGGCGTGGGGGGAACGTAGCAAACACCGATCTCGGTGCCGGTGGGCGTAAAGCCATAACTCCAGCGGCAGGTGTTATCCATCAAGGCCATGGCCTTCAATGGGTAGTTGCTGCTCTCTGAAGCTGGCGAACCGGCCTCGGTCAGGGTGAAATGATCGTGATAGTCGAACCATCCCGGTTCCTGGACGGCATCGTCGGACCAGGCTCCCCACAAGAATTTCCCATCCGACCCGATAAGGGTGAAGAGGAAGGCGATCTGCACACGATCAGCATGGCTGGGATCACGGCGGATCCAGGCTTCATCCGGCCCGACTCCATAACCACTGTCGAAGACGCAGTCTTCGTAGCCATCGCGTGAAGCGTTGGGCGCGTCAGTGCGCATGGGTGTCGGTCCACCAACATCGCCGTTGGCATCCCGGCAAGCGCGCACGCCGTCGGTGGTCCAGGTGCTATCTGGTGGAACGAGGCCCATGACAAGCCAATCCCCGTGCCCGTCGACATCCACGTCGACCTCGACGCCATAGGCGGCCGTGCTATCCGCCGGGGCAGCCCCCTCAAGATGAACCGTCACGTACATAAAAGGTGGGTTGAGGCTCATCTCAGCTCGTGTGATGTCGAGGTAGTCCTTGTAGTCCATGCTTTGTTCGGTGAAGGGCCGTTCGAGCAAATTGATGTCAAAGTTGTCGCCGATCGCCCGGCGCTCACCCGCCAGCGCGGCAGTCGAGCGATCGGTCATAAAGCTCTGGACCGAAGCTGGGCTGGAGGGGATCACCAGGTGCTGAACCGTTGGTGTAGGCGTAGACGGTTCGACTGGGGGCTCTTCCGTTGCCTCGACTTCGGTTACCTCGGATGAGTCCTCTGCCGTGTCGGGCGCCGTGTCTTCGTCAGTGCTGTCCAACTCCCGTGCAGCGACTGTAGCCTCGACTGCTGCGTCGACTTCGTCTTGATTTGATTCGGGTAAGCCGCAGGCGAGCGATGTGGCGATCAGCGCAAGCAGGGCCAGGGGGATATGAAGCTTGTTTTTATTTGGCATGAGTCTCCTCCATGTGAATCCAGACAACATTGGATTATTACATCACTATAACGCCAAGAGGGAAAGTTTGTGACACCAACCTTCGTCCCTTCAAGGGAAGCCTTTCTCCGGAGTATCGAAAATCCACAGCCCTTCGCCGTAACAGGAGATGCAGGACAGGGTGTCGCCGGCGACTATCTGCATGTTATGATCGCCGGGCAGTGGCAGGTTTTCAAAGACGCATTCGTTGGCGATCTGGCGGGTCTCAACTGGGCTGGAAAAATTGTAGGATAAAAATACTTCGAACAGTAAATATATTCTATGTCGATATTTTATCCTTGCAAAGCTTCGGCGAAAAATTCGTTGGTCCCCCCGTCCAAGATTTTTACCGAAGAGGAACTGCACCAATTTCCACCATCCAGGTTCCTAAAACAAGTAATCCGTACCCATTGTAAAGATGGATGAGGATAGGGTGCCCACCTACACAAAAGAACTTTTCGGAACAAGGTTGTGGCAAGGGGGCAGATTGAAGTGAAGCGCAGTCACAAGCAAAGCGGGGCAGCTCTAACTCAAGGCAGGATCGAGTGAAACTGCTTTCCATCTTCAGCGCAGATCAACTGGACGGCATTCTTCCCCGAGGCGGCCGCCAGCGTGACCGTCCCACCGGGCTCGACCCAGTGGCCGGCCATGAGAAAGTTATCCAGTCCTGGCAGCGTTTTGGAGATACCCTGGATCATCATCGGCATAGTCTCTTTGGTCAGAAGCCAGCCCGTCGTGGCGCCCATCCAATTGCCGGTGTAGCGCTCATAGCTCATCGGGGTGGCTTCGTCGACAAACTCGATATCCGCCTTAATCCCGGGGTAGCGCCGTTCGAGTCGCTCAATGATGATGTCGGAGACCTGGGTTTGCTCGCTGTCGTAAAGACGACGCCCATAGATGCGCTGCCAGTAGGCGTAGTTGCTGCGTACGATCAACTCGATCACGGATTTACCCGGAGGCGCCAGGGAGGGATCGAAACAGTAGTGTTTGACACCGAGCTCAAACCTTTCCTCACCTGCCAAAAGAAGGGGTTCATTGAGCAGGTAGGTGACCCAGTGGGGTTCGTTGGAGAGATCGCGGTTCACGCCCAGAGAGATTTGGCACATCTGGTGCGTAGGCAGGTGGCCATCGTACATCCGGCGCAGTTTGCGATCCGTGAATTCCCCCTCGAGCATATCGAAGATCGTTTCGCGCCCATCGGCAGCGGAGAGGATCCAGTCCGCCCTGTGGATCTCGTCGTTGTAAAGCCGTACTCCCATGGCGCGACCGTCTTCGGTGAGGATTTTTTCGACTTGAGACTTATAGTGGATCTGTCCACCCAGCTCGAGATAACGTCGCTCCACGGCGCGAGCGAATTCCAGGGAGGCGCCTACGGGAAAACCGGCGTTGCCCCTGTGCATATAGGCCAGCAGGGTCATGCCCATCATCACAGGTGCTTCCTCCCAGGAAAACATTTGTGCAACCGCTCTACGAAGGAAGGGATGCTTGAATTTGTTGGCAAAGTCGCGCGACGATTGCCGCGCCCATTGCGCCATTGGCATCAAGTAGGGCAGCATCTTGCTTCCAAATGTGCGCCAATCCTTCGGCCCCATGAGCGGTTTGGGGACCTTGTACATGGCTGACATATCAAAGTCAGCGAACTTGCGCACCCCATCACAAAATTGCTGAATCAATCGGCTGTCGCCGGGGCTTAGCTGGCGCAGATGGGCCTCGAGTCGATCGGGGTCCGTATATACGATCAAGGTCTGTGTGCCATCGGTAATGTGCTGATAGGCTTCATGGTGGATGAAAGTCCGCCCCTGGACAGCCCCCAGCTCGAGCCAAAGATCATGGAAGGGCAGATCCTCCCCGGAGCCAAAGAGGTAGTGAATGCAGCCATCGAAGACGTAGCCCTTGCGCTCCCAGGTGGTGCATAGGCCTCCAGGCAGATCGTGTAGTTCGAAGATCTGGCTGTTATAGCCGTTCATCTGGGCGTAACAACCCGCCGAGAGACCGGCCATCCCGGCCCCGATGATGATGATTGATTTCTGCTCTGGCATGGCCCGCATTTCCCTTTCTGCGATGTTGTCCCGAGCCCTGGTTATTCCTTTCACTCTACCTTAAAAGAAAGACAATTTTCTAGGAGAAGAAGATCACCACTTGTAGCAGCCATTCGAAGAGCGCTTCTGCAGAGAAAACCGCCGGAGAAGGAGGATTAGAGAGTCATCTGCGGTTGGGGGAGCAACTTTCAGGAGGGCACACGACCGACATACAGGCCGTATCCCATATAAGCATAGGCTGAACGAGGCTCGCGCAGCGCCAGCTTCATCGTCCCCCTTGTAGTGCGATCGGTGAAGAACTTCTTGAAGAAGCGACCCATGATGCTTAAATAGTCACGGGTCGAGATGAAGCCAAATTGTGAGCGCATCTCCTCCTTCATCGCGACGGGGTAGGTTCGATCCTGGATCTGATCCAGTCCGGCCACCCGCAGCATCTCGATCCACTCTTCGGGGCGCCGCAGGCGCTGTCCGGTGAGATCATACATAAGCTTCTCCCCTTTAGGCGGGGGTGTCGTGTACCAGACCGACTCGTTCAAGGCCACATAGCCTCCCGGTTTGGCAACGCGGATATATTCGCGCGCGGCTTTTTGCAGATCCGGGATGAACACATTCACAGATTCGCAAAGCACCACATCAAAACGATTGTCCTCAAAAGGCAGGTTGAGGGCATTCCCCACGTGAAATTCCACCAACTCCGTGGCGCCGCGCTCCTCCGCCCAAGCATTGGCTGCGTCGACCATCGTCTGGAGCAGGTCGACTCCGACAACCTTGCAGTCATAGGTCTGTGCGATCTGGATGGCGGCGACCCCGGAACCGCTGCCTACATAGAGCAACTCCTGACCCGGCCTCAAAGTGCACATCTCGGCGATCTCTTGCGTCGACTTCCAGCCACCAACATGTTTGGTGTGTCGTATTGCAGCCTGCATATCAAAGTAGTCCGGCAATCCATAATCGGCGGCACGAACCTTCGATACATCCCTTTCTTCTTTCATATCATCATCTCGCCCTGATCTGGGCTTCCCTTCATAAGGATTGGAGCAGTTTATCCATGGTTGGATTGTAGATCTAACGAGCTGTAAAAACCTGACCTGAGGCCAGCGTTCTTGTACTCTAATACTGACAAATAGCCAAAACAGGGGGGATTGCCTCAGTACGGCTTAACTTTGTCTTCGTCTCATGTTACGAAGGAAGCTACCAATATGTTTACCCATTTGACCCATAATAGGCGGAGGTACTGGTGGGTGGGAGGCGTGCGCGGCCTCCTGCTCCGATCCAGGCCAACGGACATCGGAATGCATGATGGTCCCTGGCTCAACCGCGTGCGCAAGAACGTCAAGCGCTGCGAGGATGATGGCCAGCTCTCCCACCTGATCGCCCGGTTTCCCCAGGATATGACCGAAGGGCATTTCAACCCCAAGCGTTCGCGGTACGCCGATCTTCTCAGCCCAATAGGGCATGTTGGTCACCAGGATCGTCGCCATCCCGGCCGCTTCAAAGAGACGTGCCAACACGGGCACGTTGATGGCACACTCTGGTCAGGCGGTTGTGAGGAAGACACAGTCGACCGCCTCCTGGCGCATGCAGCCGGCGACCTCCGGTCCGTATGTTTGAGTCCATCCGCTGAGGTCAGACGGAAAGCCCTGATAGCCCATATAGGAATAGTGGCTTTGGGCTAGATCACCGACGCTCCCTAGCCTAACGAGTTCCTGGAAGTGATCCAGCGGGAGCAACACGTTGCGGTCTTCCAATACACCCGCAGTGTTGATATGGTGGTGGCTGGCGCCGATTTCTGCGGGTGGGACATCGACGGAGATCACCCGGTAGCTGGGGTCGCCCCAAGAGGGTTCACGTGTTTCACGCGCCAGGTTGAACGGAGGGTCATTGCGCTTATCATAGAGACCACCTGAGGTAATCAGTGCGAAACGACAGCGATCAAGCGGCTTTGAAAGTGGAGTCCAGGGGATCGGACCGCGATCGTCAACCGTTGAAAGCCTATAGTAGCGAGCGACGAGGCGTGATACGTACTTGAAGCTGTCGACAGGCATCCCAACCTCCAATCGATATGATGGATACACTACGACGGGCAGGATGGACATGTCAAGTCTGGATCGCGGATGAAAAGCGACCTCTGGTTGCGAACCTAGCGATGTGCGAACTTCATTTGATGATGAATTCAGAAATGGGGCGAACAGAGGGTGCTCACCTGGCGTAACTTATGTGCTCGTTGGATAACGCGCCCAGCAAATCTTCGACTTCAAAGGGCATGTGGATGATCCCAATCCCCGGCAACCCCTCGAGCTCCTTCTTGAGGATCAGGTCCATATTGGTGGTTATCAGGAGAATCTGGAGAGCGGGATCGAGTGCTCGGATCGCCTGGAATAGGGACCGGCTATCCGTACCGGGGACACTTCGATCCATGATGAGATAGTCATAGCTCTCAGTGTGCAACCTGGTGAGCGCCTCGCCCGCGTCTCGAGCCAGGATGACGGAATCGGTTTTGGCCCGGAATTGTAAGATTGCCGAGACCAGTTGTCCTACGCCACTGTATTGATCGACGATCAAGAAGCGTCTTGCATCTGACATCATCAACCCCACTTTTACTGCTTTACTACTGCAGGCAACCGCTTCTATGTATAGATAACGATAAAAAGGCGAGAACATAACTAACAAGCACCTTACAAAATGAAGGGTACTATTCCTGCCTAAACGCTTTCGGTGACTGCTACTTGCAGGGCAAGCTCATCCATACTACCAAGTGATGAGGAAGCATTTGAGACAGGCGTTCTGAGTTTGTCGATGGTTGACATGAAAAAGGAGTTCTCCCAAAGCAAGATCAACAGAGCTGGCAGCTAGAGCCGCGCGACCACATAGGCATCTGGCCGCACGGCTGTAGGTTCCATACCCTTTAGAACGACCGCTAGTCTCCAGAAGCCATGGCTACCCAACTCGATAAGGCAAGCAACCAGCGAGCTTCCTGCGGGTGGGTACTTTTCGGGCAAGCTTGAGTTTTCCAACGTTCGTTCGCCTAAGATTTACATGCTTGCCCATATTCAGAATCTGCGTAATTTACAAAATCAGTTTAAGATATGTGCTATTGACTCGGGCAAGCGCCTAAAACGCATGTTAAATCGTTTTTGCCCACGAATCAGAATCCGAGGTTGCTTTCATGAATCTGATGACCCCGGATGGATTAAGGAGTCGATTCACATATGAACCAATTTAACCTAACAAGCTCCAGTGGCGATGCATATATGATCGAGGGAGAGACAAGCTTCGGCCGGGGAACTGCAAGCACCGTCCGCCTGGACGATTCCGAAGTTTCACGCAAACACGCGACTATTTCTTTGCAGGGCGATGGGCTAATCATCAAGGATGAAGGATCCGCAAACGGCACCTTTGTTAACGGGGAGAGGATCGAGGGAACGGTTTCCCTGAGGGATGGTGATGAGATTCGCCTGGGCAAAACAGTCTTAAAACTGCAGGTCGTTGCTACTGAGGATATCCCCCCCACAGTCCTCGCGCCCGAAGAGGTTCCTGCGATGATCATTGAACCCGAGCCAGAAGCGCTGGCGAGCACACAAATCTCAGACTCTGAAGATGCCCCCAAGAAGCGATCGAAACTCCCCTTGCTTCTGGGAGGGTGCGGTGCGCTTGTCATCGCGGGTTTATGTTTGCTGGTCGTCCTGGCGATCTCGGGGATTGGCTTCTTGCAGGATTTCTTTGGAGAGCTGGACATTTTCACCCGGGAAGCAGCATTGCCTGAATACACGCTTAGCGAGGTTTTACAGGAGGAGACCGTCGACGATCGTCCCGAAGTGATCAGCTACCTGGGATTACCGGATGCTTTCACGATCTCGGCCATCACCATGGAAGGTGTTCCGGTCCGGGTTGAAACCTGGCGCTACTTCGCCTTCCAGATGCGGGTGGATTTCGTCGATGGTGAGGCGACCTGGACGATGGACATCGAACCCGCTCCAGAGGATACGATCCTACCGGCCTGGTACGACCCTCTGGCCTTCGAGTTGGGCATGTCTATGAGCGAGGTCGCTGCTATGGCTGCATCGGCCTCTCCCGCCGGGCAAATGCCGGAGGCGATCGATCTCTCGGAGGGAGGAGACGATCTGGTGGGTAGCACGATGTTGGCGGGGGATCAGATCATGATTGGACTGGATCCGAGCGGGGTGGTGTATGTCGAAACCATCGCCCTCTTCCCGGAAGGGGAGGGTGGATCATGAAACAACGGATATTTCAGGCCATCCTCGTGATCCTGGTTGTTGCGCTGCTCTTTGGCGAACTCCCGGGTTCAGCGCCATCCATCCCCGCGGCACAAGCGCAGGGCAATCCAGTGAACGCTGTCGTTGCGCTCTTCAACATCATTGGTGCGGCAAGGAGGCGGAACCGGGTCTACCGGGAAGCGCGTGCAACCCAGCGCGATATGGATGCCTACTATGACGAATTGCTTGCGGAAGCACGCTCACAGTTACAAGAACGCGGTCTGATGGGGGTGGGGACGGAGGGGGAATTCCAATTAGAAAATCGGGGGCAATTGCGTGTCTATATCAAAATGTATGAGGCGCTTGAGGCGGAGCGCGAGGCCGTCACACAGCAAATTGAGCGTGAAAAGAACGACGCCCGCCGGCAGTTCAACCGCAACCTGACCAATGAGATTGTAGGAATCCTGGTCAAATCACCGGGCGGTCAGCGTCTGATCGGTGACATGCGGAATACCATCGGAGAACTGCGCGAGGCGGTTGAGGCAGTACAGGAGGCAATTAACAACAATCGTCCTTTTGATGCGCTCGTCGGGGTGCTGCAGGAGAAGCTTGAAAAAGTTCCCGTCATCCGGCATGCAGCACAGGAGATCGGCTCCGTCGTTGCGCAGAAGATTGATCAAATGCTTGGCGGTGTGATCACACGCATGGAGAATGCCCTGGATAATGTTCAGGGCGAGATGGGGCAAGCGCTTGCCACGGTTAACGAACTAGACTCAGAATTGGCCCGTGTGGATGAACGCGAGCGCACACCGGTCTCACTCGTTGAGGAGGGGGGCGTGTTAGGTAGTATCCGCGGTGTGGACCGAGCCAACGCGGCCGTTGATGTCGCCGCTCAAGCCTATACCAACGCAGCGATCATCGCCGGTGCCCTCCGCAACCCGAGCGAGGGAGAGCGTTCAACGATGCGTGATCGCATCCGTGAGCAAATGCTCGGAGATCGGTTGGACCGCCTATCGAGCGTTGGCGAGCGGACTCGTTATGTGACCTGTGAAGGGGTTGGGCAGGGAGCGTATAACCTTGCCATGCAGCAATTGGGAAGGACACCTGAACAACCCGCAAACCCGGCGACATCTGCATACCTTGTTTGCAGGGATAGAGCTTCCGGGACGATCATACATGCAGCATTGATTGGACCGGCAATGGGAGCGAGCGCCACGCAAACGGCGAAGGCAGTGGCAGAAGAGGAAGGCGAGCCAACAGCCACAACCGCACAGCAAACCTCGCCGCTCGAGGAGCGCTGCGACCTCTCCGGCAACGGTGATTTTGTCATTGAAAATTATCAAGTATCGGTAACATCCAATACGTGTGAAGATCCCCTCTATGCTCCAGGTATGCCAGCGGATCCGCTGCTGGTCTACATGGCGGTGGCAGGGATATGGGTAGAGGTGGATTCATCGGTGGTGGGACGTGAGTGGAACTGGCAGTCCAGCGAGGATTTACAGGGGACGGTTGTATCGGCAACGGCGAATACGTACGGAAGCGCTCTGGAGATCGATATCTCGATTGACATCCCGCCTTCTGGCTCATCCATCCTGCCGTCGCCGCCGACCGGCCATGGGTATGCACTGGCGGCGTTGTTGCCGCTCATCCCCCTGGCGGGCAAACTTCCATCGCGTAAGCGCAGTCGAACAATAAGGGTTGTCTTAACAATCCTTGCGTTTTTGCTGATGGCGCAATCCTGTGATGCGTATGGCTCGCTGGGTGGCAGCTACAGTTTTCCGTTGCCTGATGATGGTTTTCCCTGTGAGGTTGACCCCGGCAACCCCAACCTGGCAGAGATGCCGGGGAGTAGCGGCCAGGTCTCGGTGAATATCACCGTTGTTGATGATGAAGGGCTTGCAGAGTCATGTGGTACAGCAGCCAATGTGACAGGCCTGGGTGTTCTCAAACGAGATGGGTTCTATACGGAAGAGATGTTCGATGAGGAGTAACGCGCGGCTTCAAAAGAACAGAGCATGGTGTGGGTCACGCTAGCTCGAAGCATGCGTCTGACCTTCAAGCGGACCGATTGAGACGTTGCACAGCGTGGAGACGCTCGCGTGAACCGAGCAGGAGCAATCTATCACCTGCTTGAACTGCATGTTCCCCTTGTGGGTGAAGCTCGGCTTTGGCATTGGCAATAGAGCAGATCACGGATAGCTCGTAGCCCTCCTCGAGCGCGTGTACCTGGACGCCGGCTAGTGGCGAATTTTGCGCAATCACCACCTCGCTAATCATGAGAAGCTCATTCTCTACATAGAAGGAGTACTTAACGTCCATTTTCATCGCTGCCGAGGCGAAGATCGGGGCGGCGAGGGCAGAGGTGCTGAAGGCGGTATGAATGCCGAAGCCCTTCTCGATGCGGCGGGCGAGATCGGCGTCGAACATGCGCATCACGACCTTGATGCCTGGTTGGAACTCGCGCGCCTCAAGGGCAATATCAAGGTTGCGCAACTCGTCATCGGTGGCTGGCACGACGGCGCTGGCTTTCTCAACTCCGGCTTTTAGCAGGCTTTCCTTGCGTGTGGCATCATCGATAAGTAAGGGGACCCCCAGCTCTTGAATGTTTGCCACAAAACGCCCGTCAGGATTGACTTCTATCATGACGACGTCCCGTTCATGCTTTAGCAATTCGAGCAGGACACGGTAACCGACTTTTCCGGCACCGCAGATGATAATGTGATCCTTATAGGTTGAAGCCATGGCTACCTGCCATTTCTGTCCCCTCGCCTGGCGGCTCATGAGTGTGCTGATGAATTGCAGCACACCATCTGCCAGTGCCGTCAAGCCTAAGATCGGGAGAATGAAGTAAAGCACCTGGAAGAGAGGTTGCTCAGGGAAAGGTAATACCATTTCGAAAAAGATCAGGGCAAACGAGGCGAAGAGCGCCAGGCCAAAATCTGGGCTTTGGAGCGTCCCCGGGAAGTGATAATACGAGTGAAAGAGGATCGCGCCGCCCACGATCACCACCATGAATGTGATCAGTGGGGCACGTGAGATCAGCAAGAGGATCTGCAGTTCGCGGAACTTTGTACGCAGTGTCCTCTTGGGGTTGGGTGGTCGTTTGGATGCCGGCATAAGACTCTAGAGATTTTTAACTCCGATTAGCGTCTGGTGCAAGGAAGCAATGGCAAGAAGTGAGATTTGGATATGGCAAAGCGGCACGCTTTCGTGTACTCTTTGGGTATGAATGGACATCAGGCTTTAGTTGACGAAGCGATAGAGCTGTATAGTTCATTGGGCCATACCGTAGAACAGGTGGCGGAGATCGATGAGCTTCGCTCGGATCTGCTGATTCAGTCTTCGGGGGGTGAGAAATGGGTGGCGCGCTGTGATTCCAACGCGCAGATCAGCGCTGGTAGCGTGAAGCTTTTCCTGACCCACCTGGCGACCTATCAGGCCAAGAAAGCCGCGATAATCACCTCCGGGGTACTCACCTCGCGCGCCAAGAAACTGCTTGCAGGGAAGCCGATGGAGTTCATTGATAGCGCCACCCTGGCGAGCTTCCGAGATAAGGTCGAAGGAAAGACGGGGCCTTTAGCAGGGGATCCGCGCCCGTTTATTGAACCTGAGGGGGAGTGGCCTCAACAGGGTCGCCGCAGAGGCTGGCGGCGCTGGGTGCGGCCTGTACTGTTTGGACTATTTGTGCTCGCAGTTGTTCTGGTTGCCCTGTTGCTGGCATGGTACGGCTTGCTACCCGTATAAGCGTTTAAGGAAGGAAATTTCTGGAATAATATCCATTATCCTGCGAATCCCCCTCATGGAACGCCAACCGGGCGCCTTCAAAAGGCGCCCGGAAGCTTTGTATCCATCCTTGCTCCAAACACAATATCAAGATCGATCCGGAATCCGTTCATGCGCTAGCGCGCACAATGCTGCCCATGCCAAGGATCTGCTGGCGGAGATGTGGTTGTCCACGATATTCTACGCAACCCATTCCGCGCACCGTTGCAACAAGATTCTGGGAGACGTTGACCTGTGCCTGCGCCGGCCCCGAGATGCTAACGTCAGCATTTTCACTGCGCAGCTCGAAAGCGGCGTAGGCTACTGCGCCACTTAGCTGGACATCCTGCCGGCGCGTCACCCCGCTGAATTGGAGAGATCCCATACCCGAGTGTTTGAGCTGCAGGCGATCAGCTTCAAGCTGGTCGACATTTGCCAGCGTAATCCCGCAAAGATTCAGCCTCAACTCCTGTGTCTTTAGCGAAGTGATGTGAAGTTCATTTGCACAGGCAAGTTCTGCTGAATGCAACTGCTTTACTTGGAGCCGATAGATGATCTTGGGCCGGGTCAGGCTGGTGGTCAGTTTGTCAGCCAAGCGCTCCAACCAGGTGCCGCCCAGGTGAATGTACAAGGTGTCTCTGCGCACACTTACATCGATCCTGCGCAGGAGCTCCGGTTCAGCCTCGATTTCCAGGCCTTCCGTCAAACCCTGCTCGATGTAAACGGCACCCCCGCCAGCATCATCCCGCAGCACAAGCTTTGTGAAAGAGGAAACAGCATAGGCCTCTTTCGTCATTTCCTTCGGAAACATCGTCTTTACTCCATTCCCTTCTTGAAACCTACCGAGGGCTCCGACCCTGGCAGGTCTAGCGCCTGCGCGTGGCGACAACATAATTCGTCGCCAAGCCAAGGACGCACCAGAAGGCCAAAACCATCAGTGCCAGTGGTAGGTCATCGGTATATTCAGGTATGAGAGATCCACGCACTGCGTCGGCGGCATATTTGACTGGCAGTACACGATGGATCGATGCCAGCCAGTTCGGCAGCCGCCCGATGGGGAAATTGATCGGTGAAAACAGGAACATCCCAAAGATGATCAAATTGGTGAGCACGTTCACCAGTTCTGGTTTGGGAGATACCAGCGCGATCGCTTGCCCCACACTGGTCGCGGTAAGCACAATTAACAGAAGCGCCGGGATTGCCCATGGGTTGAACTGCAGCGCAAAATCATACTTCATTGATCCGACGACCAAGGCCACGATCACCCCGGGTAATGTCGCCGCCATCCAGATCGTCAAGTCAGCAGCCAGATAGGCCATGCGCGGGATGGGCAGCGACCACATGTAATCAAAGGAGCCCTCCGCTTTCGCAGCAGCCACGAATTGCGGCACCAATACGAGTCCCAGCGTTGTCAGACTGAGCGTGGCCGCACCAGTCACGAGGAACCCGGCTGTGACGCTATCGATTTCAGGCATGATATAGCCGAAACCGATCACAGTACCCAACCCCGTGAAGAACTGGGCAATGACCACGAAGGGTAAAGCCGGTTTCATGCGTAGGGCTTGCCAACGAAGAAGCAGAAGGTAACCTTTAGTCCATTTTCTAGCGAACATGACCATTTCCTTTCATCTGATTGATTTCGGTTATTTCGGCTCTGCCCACCTTGCGCATGTACGCATCTTCCAGCGTAGCAGGGCCGACTGAAAACTCTTCGACGATCCTTGACTGGCGCAAACGGCTGGCCCACTCAACTACCACTCCGACATCCGCTTCCTTGAAGCTCGCAACCAATCGGCGTCCGCCATTGACGGGGTTAAGCAGGAAGTCGGGTGTTGTGCGCAATTGCACATTGGGTTCGAGGGTCAGTTCCATGCGCAAGAACCCGGCCGATTCCTCTTTCATCGATCCCGGCGTGCCCTCGCTGAGCAGGCGACCCTGGTCGATGATCGCCAGGCGGTCAACCGAGCGTTCGGCTTCCAGCACATTGTGTGTGACGAGCAGCACGGCTGAACCCTGATCAGCCATCGTGCGCACCTGTTCCCACAACAGCCTGCGCCGCAAAGGATCAACGTCGTTGGTGGGTTCATCGAGGATGATCAGTTTGCCAGGGACGACAGCCGCCATGCAGAACGCTACCAAACGTCGGACACCGCCTGAGAGCGTTTCCCCTCTGGCCTGCGCCCAATCGCCGATTTCAAGATCCCTGATTAGCACAGCACTGCGTGCTCGCACATCGCCGGCTTCACCGCCGCGCATGCGCCCGACGAGATCGATGGACTGTTCAGCGGTTAAGCCATCGATTGGCACCTGGGTTTGGGGTTGGAATGAGCTGACTTCCCGAGCGTACTGTGGGCTTTTGGTTATCTCGACACCATTCAGGAAAATACTTCCGGAAGTGGGTTTCACCAGGCCGACAATCTGGTTCACCAGGGTGGTTTTGCCAGCACCGTTGGGACCAAGCAAGCCATAGACCTCTCCAGCCTCGACTGTCAGCGAGATACCGTCGTTGGCCCGCACCCCTGGTTTGTATTCCTTGGTGATACGTTCAACGCTGAGTAAAGACATTTTTTTACGCCTCCTGGGTTGTGATCATATTTTGTGCAGGAACTGAAGAGCTTTCTTCGTTTTCCATGACCACAGTCTAGGATGAGCGCAGCGCAATAGCGTCCACCTGGGGGTGGATCAGGGGGTGGATTCGGGTTTTGCGTTTTCAGGAGAGCAGGTGGAGTTCTCGGGCACGAGCCACAGCTTGCGTGCGCTGGGTGACACCCAACTTGGCGTAAATGTGATTGATGTGCGTCTTCACGGTACTTTGTGCAATGACGAGCTCTTCAGCGATGGCGGTGTTCGTAAGCCCTTCGCTCAGGAGGCGCAGCACTTCCAATTCGCGCTCGGTGAGCGGCTCAATGGGTTCGTCCTCGGAAAGCGATTCCCCAAAAGCTTCGAGCAGGTGCTCGATATAAGCGGATGAGTGCCCGCTGGATGCGACGCGGCGCAGCAGGGCGGCCATGCGGGGACCCTGATCTAGGAAGCAGCGCATGAAACCTTCGGGCTCACCCTTCAATAAAGTTTTAGATACTATGCGCTGGGCAGACTCACGATCTCCGCCAGCCTGGAGTACCACGCTTAAGGCGCAGCGGACCTCCATCGTGAGGTGGGCAAATTCACTATCTTCCAGTTCTGTCAGCATGTTCTTCAGGATCGCCTCGGCAAGGGGCAGATCACCCTGCGCAAGGCGCAAGCGGGCGAGCGCCAAGCGTTCGATCCAAAGGAGAGATGAGGCAGCATCGTCAAGGCCCACAGGCAAAAAGTTGTGTGCTTTTGCCCAGCGTATGGCCGCGGGGATATCTCCCCCGGCCAAATTGAGCAGGGCTGCACGTGCTTCGACTTCTGCCATACACTGTTCGCTGCCGGACTTTTGCGCCTCTTGCAGTCCACGCTGCATGGCTTGCTGAGAACCTTTAGGATCACGCTGTGAATGTAGTATGCGCGCAAGGATCGGATAGCCATCGAGCAAGGCGTCACGGTCGAAGATGCGGTGCCCGCGATCGATCCCCATTTCCACGCACTCACGGGCTCGATCGAGATCGTTCTGCTCGAGAAGCACAGTGGCCAGGCCAACATAGGCATGTGCCGTAAGGGGCAGCCGCTCAGACGCCAGCAAGGAGAGTTGGTCGATCACCGCCTGGAAGGTGGTTGCAGCACGATTGAGTTGGCCGCGTTGGGTCTGAACGGTAGCTTCCCAATCCTTAGCTACAAGATAGACGAAAGAGCTATCCGACTGCTGGCCGAGTTGGGCTGCTTGGACAAAGGCTTGCTCTGCTTGGGTCAGGTTCCCCTGGCGGGCGTAGGTTGAGGCCAATCCGCTATGGGCAATAGCGCGGGTGAAGAAATCGTCTGGCGAAAAGACCGAATCAGCCAGGCGGAAAAGCTCAATGGTCACCTCATGAGGCTGGTTGTCGCGTCCGAGAAAAGCGAGGAGCAGCGCGTATTGGCCCAAGAGATCACGCTTTTCAGGATCGAGATCTGGCCTGGCCAACTCCTGCTGGATCGAATCGGGAGTGACGGCCACGGTGTAAGAAAATTGACCGAGGGTCTGCTGGATCTCGGCTTGGTAGCGCACAGGATCATTAAGCAAATAGGACCAGATCTGACCGATGAGCAACGTTGGGTTGGCGACCAAGGTTTCCTCAGGTAACGCCTCAATCCAGCGGGTGAGCGTTCGGGTTTCGCCACTCGAGAGCAACGGCTTCACCTGTCCCTTGATTAGGGTGGCGGCGACATCCGGCTCGCCCGCTAGTAGCGCGTGTTGGATCGCCTCGGTCAAGAAGCGTTGCGACGAAAACCAGGTTGAAGCCCGACGATGGAGTTCAGGGATCTCCCCGGGGTGAAGCGCACTCAAGCGGTCCCGCAGAAATTCCCCAAACAGATGGTGGAAGCGGTACCATTGCCGCCCGTGATCCAGGGGTACAACAAAAAGATTCGATGAATCCAAGAACTCTAGAATGGGGCGCGAATGCAGTTCCTGCATGCCTGCGAAGTCTTGTCTGAGCTTCTCCCATGTCGCATCCTCCCAATCCTCGATGAGCGTGTCACATAATGCGGCGTTAAAGCGCTCGACCAGGGAAATTCGCAGGATGAACGATTGCAGCACTTCAGGCAAACGAGCAAAGACTTCCTCGGCAAGATAATCCAGGATGAAGCGATCGGTGCCGCGCAAACTGGTGATGAAGTTGCTGACGTCTGCGCGCCCTTCCAGCGAAAGTGCAGCCAACTGCAACCCGGCGATCCATCCTTCTGTGCGCTCTTCGAGCGAGGCGACCTCTTCAGCGCTGATCTGCAACCCCATGACTTCGCGCAGGAACAGCGAAGTTTCTTCAGGTGTAAAGCGCAGGTCGTGTTCGTCAAGTTCAAGCAGCTGGTCGCTGGCGCGCAGCTTCGCATAGTTAAAACCGGGTTCCTTGCGGGAGGCAAGCAGGATATAAATGGAAGGGGGGGCGCGATCGAGTAAAAAAGTCAGGATGGCATCCACTTCTGTGTTTTGGATCAGGTGGTAATCATCCAGCACAATCCCGACCGGCTGCTTCAGTTGCTGAAATTCGTTGATGAGGAAGGTCAGCAGCGTCTCGATTGCAGTGGCTTCTTGTGCCTGTCGTAAGGCTGCTGCACTTTCCGCCAACTGCAGGTTCGGGGCGACAGTATGCATGGCGGTGAGGAGATACGAAAGGAAATGATCAGGATCATTATCTCCTCCGTCAAGGGTATACCAGGCGATCGGGAGCTTGTTGTGTTCGACCCAATGGCTCAGGAGGGTTGATTTGCCGAATCCGGCGGGGGCTGTGATGAGGGTGAGTTTATGGTTGACGCTGTCATCAAGTCGTCGGTTGAGGCGTTCGCGTTGAACAAGGTTGGCGCGCGATGGGGGGATGGTTAGTTTTGTCTGAATCAGATCCACGCTCATGCTTGATGGCCTTGTCGATCCTTTAATCGCCGCTGTTACCCGAAAACGTAAAGCAGAGACCTAATGCTAGCACAAATTCACGGGCAAGAACCGCGATAGCAACCTGGAAGCGTTGTAGTGGAATAAAGTGTGGGGAGAAGCCAGTTGGTTGGAAGTGCTGCGGAAATGCTGAACAGCGACAAGGAAACGAGTTTGGTCGCGATCCATGTGGAAGAGCTTGGTTGGATGAGATACAAGTCGACCGAGGAGCGTCGCTGTTCAGCAGGCCCAGCAAACCTCTCAATAGGCACTTTCTCCTTCAGGTGAACATTTCTAGCGGTATGTGTCCGATGCTCAAGATCCTATTCGTGGTCTAGCTCGACCTCGATCGCCTGGGCGATCTCGCCCAGCAATCCAGTCCAATAAACTCCCCTGCAGCTCAACCCATGACGGACGATCACCAGGTCCGCTGCCGGATACACATAGATCCATTGACAGAAATTCCCTTCAGCATAGTAGGCCCCGCGTTCAAC
>JBFFQB010000057.1:0-21117 GCA_041573795.1 Anaerolineales bacterium | reverse complement strand
GAATTTTCGCACCATATCGTTGCTGCGTAATGCTAGAGTAGAAGGAGAGACTTTCATGGCACGAGAAGCAGTAATCGTCGCAGGAGCACGTACCGCTGTTGGACGTGCCGTAAGGGGCACACTACGATCGTACCGACCTGAAGATATGGGTTCCGAATCGGTTAAAGCAGCTTGGGGTCGTTTAGGTGACATGGATAAATCCCTTGTTGACGATATTGTCATTGGTTGTGCCTTTCCGGAGGGCACCCAGGGGATGAATATGGCACGGATTGTCGCTATGCATGGTGGATTTCCAGACTCGGTTGCCGGAATGACGGTCAACCGCTTTTGTTCATCAGGTTTGCAGACCATCGCTCAATCGTGTGAGCGCATCATAGCCAATGGGGCTGATGTCATCATTGCCGGTGGCGTGGAAAGCATGAGCATGGTCCCCATGGGCGGACTTCGTTTTACCCCTCATCCAGTTCTGGTCGAGACTTGGCCTGAGTCGTACATCCGCATGGGTCAAACGGCTGAGAATGTCGTCCAGCAATATGACATTTCACGTGAGGACATGGATCAGTTCGCCTATGACAGCCATCACAAGGCAGCTGCTGCGCAGGATAAGGGTTTGTTCAAGGAAGAAATCGTCCCTTTAGAGGTCGAAAGAATCACACCAGAGGGAACATCCAAAGTGAAATTTGAGGATGATGAATGTATCCGCAGGGATACCACACTCGAGGCGCTTGCCAAGCTACGCCCAGCGTTTACCGCGAAAGGCCAGGTAACTGCCGGCAATGCTTCACCCTTGAACGACGGCTCTGCAGCTGTGGTCGTCATGAGTCGTGAGAAGGCGGATGAGCTTGGTGTGGAACCATGGATGCGCTTCGTTGGCTTTGCTGTGGCAGGTGTCCCACCGGAGATCATGGGGATCGGTCCTGTTAAGGCCATTCCAAAAGTCCTCGAACGCACTGGACTTAAGCTTGAGGATATTGACTTGATCGAATTAAATGAAGCGTTTGCATCACAGAGCCTGGCCGTGATTCGTACGCTCGAGTTAGATCCGACAAAGGTAAACGTGAATGGTGGTGCGATCGCGCTAGGTCACCCACTTGGGGCAACTGGCGCAAAGCTTACAGTTCAGATGATGCATGAGGCCAAGCGTCGCAAGGCGAAATATGTGATGGTGACCATGTGCATCGGTGGTGGAATGGGCGCTGCCGGTATATTTGAGAATCTGCTACACTAATCTACAGAACTTAACCAGGAGGTTATAAACATGGCATTGACGGTTGAAGATCTAATGAAGAAAATGCCGGAGGCGTTCTTGGCCGATAAGGCGGAAGGCGTTGACGCCGTCATTCAATTTCATCTGGGAGATGGTGGTGATTGGATTTGCACCATCCGAGACCAGACCTGCAAGGCAGAGCAGGGGGTTATAGAAGAACCAAACCTTAGCCTCACCGCTGAAGCCGGTGATTACATCGATATGATCACGGGAAAACTCAATCCGATGACGGCCATTGCCACGAAGAAAGTGAGCTTGAAAGGTGATTTAAACCTGGCGATGAAGTACATGAACCTATTCGAGCTTTAAGCATGGAGCCATAACCTTCAATAAACTTCGCATAGACATAACCGCGCCTGCGTAGGCGCGGTTTTTTTCATTCTAATCCCGTAGCAAGATTTAATCGATGAAGAGCAGTTCGGTTCGCTCAATCATTGCTTCGACTGGATCGAGATCGAGTTGGAGTAAAACTTCCTCGGGCCGGCCGGTCTTTCCCTCACCGGCTGATAGGACCATCTTCAAGAATGGTGGATCTGCAGCTTGTTTGACCCACTCAAGCGATAGGATCAGCGGTCGCAGGTCATACTCTTTCCCACGCCGTATTCGCACGAGGTGATCAGCTTGAAGGGTTTCATGGATTTTTTCCTCTATCTGTGCTTGGTCCAGATCATCTAACCCTGTTACTTGATATGTAGCCGACTCAATCGAGGCTTGAAGGGAGGGCAATTTCAGATCTACTTGTTCAACAGCAATGACAGAGATACCGGGGGGTGCAGTGGTCTTTATAGCGTCGAATATGGTTTCTTGTTGAAGCTCAGATTGAAGCCAGAAATCGGCGAGTTCTGCCGTGCTGCTGCATCCCAGAGGCAGTGCGGTGCTGAGATTTAGTTTAACGCGCGGGTTGAAGCCCTTGCTGTAATCCAGGGGTAGATTGGCACGCCTGAGGGTTCGTTCCAGACTGCGGTGTAGGTCCAAATGGCCGATATAGCGAATATCGCCAGTTTTATGAAAATGCAAACGGAAGCGTGCACGCGCATCTTCGCTCATGGTTGGACCAGCAAGATCTGATCTTCGGATATCTTTCGAGCAGGTGAACGAACCTCCGGGCATTCCCAGATTTCTCCCGGGTTCTCGCGCCGAAGCGCGGCAAATTTAGGTAAGATCCCACACGCAAAACATCGCTCGCGGCAATCGATACGGGTTTGGCCGCGCTCGCTCCACAAGTAATCCTCGGTCAAGAACTGCTTTTTTACACCGGCATCGATATGATCCCATGGTAGGGTTTCGTCGATCGGCCGTTCACGGTGCGTATAAAAATCTGGTTCTATCCCTAGCTCAGTGAATGCCTTCTCCCACAAGGGATAGGCAAAAAATTCCTGCCAGGCATCGAATTTCGCACCCAGCCTCCAGGCGAGTTCGATGACATCACTCATACGACGATCGCCGCGCGAAAGCCAGGCCTCGAGCATGGTTTCTTTTGGATCGTTCCAATTTAGTTTCAGGCCGTGACCGCGCAGTTGCTTTTTAAGCAAGGCTTGTTTTGCCTCGATCTGCTCTTGCGTGTCACACGGGACCCACTGGAAGGGGGTGTGTGGCTTGGGGATGAAGGTGCTCACACCAGCGTTAACCTTGGCGCGTTTCCCGATGATTTTTCTCCCCTCGGCCAAGACGGCTTTGCACAAATCGGCAATAGCCTGTACATCCTCAAGTGTTTCGCTCGGATGACCGATCATGAAATACAGCTTGATCGTATGCCAGCCGCGCGAATATATCTCCCGGGCGGTTTCAAGCAACTGCTCGCTAGTGACCGGTTTATTGATGATCTCGCGCATGCGCTCGGTAGCTGCTTCGGGTGCAAGGGTGAAGCCTGCGCGCGAAGATTGACCCTGCAAAAGATCCATTAATTCAACCGAAACGCTCTCAATCCGCAGGGAAGGTAGTGAGATCTTGACGTGCCGGTCGGTGAAACGTTCGGATACGGCTTCTACGAGAGGCAAGATGTCGTCGTAGTCTGAGGAGGATAAAGATAGCAAGCCTACTTCGTCAATGCCAGTGAACGACAGGGATTCCTCGATCGCATCGAGGATCTCTTCCACGGGTCGTTCCCGCACTGGCCGCGTGATCATGCCAGCCTGGCAGAAGCGACAGCCGCGTGTACAACCGCGCATGATCTCGATCGGGATACGGTTGTGTGTAATCCCAATATAAGGCACGATGAACCGTGTCACCGGTGCTGGAAGCTTGGAAACAATCCGTTTCAGAACAGGTAGTGCAGCTTGCGCAGTAAGCGCCTCCATGTGTGAGAGCGTGCCATCAACGTGGTAATGTGCTTCGTAAAGGCTGGGCACATAAACCCCCCAAAGTGATGCCAGCCTCTGCAGCAGATCTTCCCGAGCTTCCCCTGTCGCTTTCCAATCCTGATAAGTCCTCACGATTTCGAGCATGACATCTTCGCCTTCACCGATGACAAAGGCGTCGATGAACGGCGCCATCGGTTCCGGGTTTAGGGTGGCATGCCCTCCAGCGATGATAAGAGGATCGTCGGCTGTTCTATTTTCAGTCCGCAGTGGAATCTGTGCTAAATCCAATAGATTAAGGGTATTTGTGTAGAGACTCTCATAGGGCAGCGAGATGCCCAGGATATCAAAGGCACGGATTGGCCGTTTCGATTCAAGACTGAAGAGGGGAACCTCGTTTTTACGAAGCTGGTCTTCCATGTCGGCCCAGGGTGAAAAAGTCCGCTCGGCGAGCAAATCCGCTTCCTGGTTGATCAGGTCATACAGTATGGCCAGGCCAAGGTTGGACATGCCCAGGTCGTAGATATCCGGGAAGGCGAGCGCGACGCGTGTCTCGATCTCATCCCAGGGCTTGCACACCTGGTTGAGTTCACCGCCAGTGTAGCGTCCGGGTTTTTGAACTCGCGCGAGCATTGAGTGTAGCTCGTTTATTGGTTTGTCATATGACATGTGAGACCTTGAATAGTGTTTCAAATTGGAGTTAATTGGTTGAAATATTATAGCATGCAGGAAGCCGGTGGATGGAAAGGAGCAATTGAGAGCGAGCTGATCCGTTGCCCAATGATCACATACATGTTTCCTTCGTTGACGGTCGAGAGTCAGGGTGGTAGAATGCCGTCGCTGCCCCCATCGTCTAGCGGCCTAGGACGCGGCCCTCTCAAGGCCGAAACCGGGGTTCGATTCCCCGTGGGGGCACAATCCAATGCTGCGTGTGACGCCGATTTTGCATCACTCTCTATAGGAAGGGAAGAAAACAACGTCCCATCAGGGACGTTGTTTTTCGTCTCGGATGCTGGGTTGTTTCAACTTGAAGCAGGGATAGTTAAGGTGCTCAACGCAGCCTTAATCCATTGATTGGTCGATTTTCTCCTTAATTGCCTGGAAAACGATCGGGTCATCATTCCAGGCACCAAGATTAATGACCGGGAAACCTTCAGGGTATTCAGCCTCGAAGACAAGTGCTGGGATATCGTACTGACTGTGCATTGCGTCTGCGCTCATCGCAGTCGAAAAGAAGAGCAGCTTCTCGATGCCATTCTCCAAGAAAATCTCCACGACCTCTGCCGCTTTAGGTTCTTTAAATGACATCCAGGCCAAGCTGAGAGTCGCCGATGGGTACCCTTGAAGGAGATTCCTAAGCGATCATGGCAACCATCAATGATTCGGATAGGGGCTCTGATGGTGAATTAGATGCTGACCAGGTAATTGGCCCAACACATGACCCTCTGCTTTCCTTCGAAGATGTGGACAATGCCAGCGATCTTCACGTCGTGGCAGCGCTTGATGTCGATGGGGGTGGAAACTTTAACCCCGAATCAGGAGGAGATTATATTGCCTATCGTGAGAAGGTAATATTTGGGAAAGGCGTCGTGGATGTTGATCTCGACCTTACACTTGCACCCTCGTGAAGGAAGAACTCTGGGGTAACCTAAGTCTAAGAATCTCCTTTGTAGGAGAACGTAAGTCATTGTCGACTGTGATCTAGTGAAAAAGGCACACTAGGATGAAAACATTCGTCATGCTATATTGTCGAAGGTTTTTGATTCATTCGAGCAAAAAAATGCTAAAGATTGCTCAAATTGAGGTGTCAATCCTATGAGAATAAACCGTGCTCGTCACAGGCTTGCATTAATCGGGATCGGTGCTCTGATGGGACTGTCCATCCTTGCATGTACGATCAGCGACTTTGTAGGGAGCAGGGCCCCAGAACCTCAAGCTGTTGGTGACGCGGGAATCGCAGGACGAATCTGGCATGATCGTTGTGCCAATCCACCTGCAGGCATTCCCCTGCCGGACGATTATCCGCTTGGATGTGTTTTTGATCCCATCACGGATGGGCTGATTGCAAATAGCCTCTTAGATCCGGATGAACGTGGTATTGAGGCAGTTGAGCTAAGCCTGAGAATGGGGAGCTGTCCTGGGGAACAAATCCTCAGCTCCAGCAGTGCGCCAGACGGCATGTATCTTTTTGCTGGATTGGCTGCGGGGACCTACTGTGTTGCCATTGATCCAGCAGGCTCAACCAATACAGGATCTCTTGGTCAGGGGCGCTGGACCTATCCATCAATCCCTGAACCGCAGGGTGCCATGATGGTTAATGTCGTCCTGGAGGAAAGTGAGGTTCGGGCGGACGTGTATTTTGCCTGGGATTATGCGTTTGAACCTGCATACGTTGCAGCGGATCTGACCACACCGACCCAAGATCTCACGCCCAGCGCAACTCCTACTGCCAGTGCAACACCCGAGCCAAGTGCTACACCGCAACCATCGGGATCTCCCACACCATCGCCAACGCCGACATTTAGCGTCTCCGATCCGAGAGCCAGTCTAGGTGAACCGACATGGGAAGACGATTTTGAAAACGATGGGGATTGGTTTCTCTATAGTGACGAGCATGTAAGTTTTGAAATGGCCGACGGAAAAATGGACCTAAAAGCATACAATCCTGATTTCTATAGCGGTTGGTCGTTGGGGTGGCGGAAAGATACCAATATGTATCTCGAAGCCACGATGAACGTCCTTGCCTGTAGCGGCCGAGACACAGTCGGTCTGGTGTTCCGTGCGCCGGACGTTGGGCGAGGCTATTTATTCGGTGTCACCTGTGATGGACGTTACTCTTTACGCTTATGGGATGGAGAAGAAATGTCGCGCATCCAGGACTGGACAACACATCCAGCCCTGAAGTCAGGCGCGGATCAAACTCAGCGAATCGCGATTTGGACAAACGGCGACATAATTCGCCTGTATGCAAACGGAGAATTGCTCAAGGAGCTTGTCGACGCAACTTACAATGAGGACGGGCTATTTGGCGTATTCATAAGCTCGGCAGTGACGCCTAATTTCCAGGCAAGATTAAGTGAATTCCTTTACTGGAATTCACCCTGAGATGAGACCCGGAGCATGAGTCGGTATGCAGAAGATTGGTGTTCTCACCGGAGGCGGTGATGCTCCGGGCTTGAATGCGGTGATCCGGGCGGTTGTTAAAACTGCACATCACGACTATGGCTGCCAAGTGCTTGGTATCCTCAATGGATTTGATGGTTTGATTGGTGATGGCGGCACGCTTGTGCTTACACCAGGAGAGGTACGCGGGATCCTCCCTCGCGGTGGCACGATCCTGGGCACCGCAAATCGAGGCAATCCGTTCGCACGCAAGGTCAGCCGGGATGGCCAGGAAGTGGTTGAAGATTGCTCCGACGATGTTGTCGATCGGATTCAAACGCTCGAACTAGATGCTCTTGTGGTTGTAGGGGGAGATGGCACACTAAGGATTAGTTATGAGCTCTTCGAAAAGGGCTGTCCAACCATCGGGGTTCCGAAGACGATAGACAATGATATCGGTGGGACGGACGTGTCCTTTGGATTTGATACTGCGGTAAATATCGCAACGGAGGCGATTGACCGACTCCATACCACGGCCGAGTCGCACCACCGGATAATGGTGCTTGAGCTCATGGGCCGGGACGCTGGCTTTATCGCACTCCATGCTGGCATCGCCGGTGGGGCAGATGTCATCCTGATCCCTGAAATCCCATTTTCTATCGAACCTGTAGCGGATAAGATCCTCGCACGCGCCAACGCCGGCCGACATTTCAGCATCGTTGCGGTTGCAGAAGGCGCTTACCCTGAAGGCGGAACGCAGTCGTATGCGATCATAGGGGATGAGATATACACCCCCCGCTTAGGCGGAATAGGGGATATTGTCGGGGCGATGGTTGCCGAGAGCTGTGGTATGGAAACCAGGGTGACCGTACTTGGCCATCTCCAGCGGGGCGGGTCCCCTACAGCCTTCGACCGCTGGCTGGCCACCCGTTATGGATCTGCCGCCGTTCATCTTGCCGCCAGTGAAGACTACGGAAAGATGGTATCCCTCCAAGGGCAAGAGGTAGTGTGGGTCACGCTAGAAGAAGCCTTAGCCCATCCCAAGCGGGTCAACCTGGAGGGAGATGCAATTAAGACCGCCCGCAGCCTGGATATATGCCTCGGCGATTGAGATCGCGGGAATAATTGGAGAAGTTATACATATGAACTCACGCGTCAAATTAGGTCCAGATCAACGCAGAGCGCTTCTTGGTGGGCTGTTGGCGGCATCCTTTTTCCTGATCGAGGCAGGGGTTATCGAGATCATTCTGGGGCTTGACCAGGAGTGTCGTAGAGCCGCAGGAAACCTTCGGCTAGCGCCTGATCCCTTTACAGCTTGCATGCCAGAATGGCAGTGGTTATTCCTACATTCAGCATCACGAGGGTTCCTCTGGCTCATCAACAATTCCACTCCCGCCCTCTTAGCGGGCTTGATCATGGGAGTGGTCTACGCTGTGGTCGGGGCAATGAGCGCGTCCCTTTTCAAAGGACGGGGGCTTTTCATCTTTCTCGCCGTGCATCTGTTTCTTGTAGCTGGAATTGCGGGCTTAGGGTACCTGGGGAGGTACATCGCTTGAAGGATAGCTCGGATTAGCGATCTCTCCCCCGGAGATAATGTAGATGGCAAAGGGCCGTCAAGATTGACGGCCCTTTGGTGTGCTGCGGCATCCTTATCCTAGCGAGAGGAGGGATGCCGCAGCACGTTTATCAGAGCAACTACACATAGGCACCACCTCCTCATGTTTGGGATAGCGAGGGGGGTAACGCGCTATTAAACGCGTGATGCGAGAGTATCCCACAGCGTTGGGGGAAAGTCAATCAAAGGATGAGCATCGCGTCCCCGAAAGAGTAGAAACGATAGCCAAGTTTGATCGCCTGAGCATAGACGTTGAGGATTCGCTCCCGACCTGCAAAGGCAGATACCAACATAATCAAGCTGGAGCGTGGTAGGTGAAAATTCGTGATCATCGCATCAACAAGCTGGAATTCAAAACCAGGTAAGATAAACAGATCTGTGGCACCCTCGAACGGTGTCACAATTTGTTTTGAGTTTACCCGAGCAGCACTTTCGAGCGTGCGGACAGAGGTCGTGCCAACCGCTACAATCCGACCGCCTTCTTCTTTAATCTTTATGATCTGTCTTGCAACATCCTCATTTAAGGAGCACCATTCGGTATGAATCAGATGCTGGCTGGGATCAGTTTCAGTCACTGGAGCAAAGGTATCAAGCCCAACATGGAGTGTGATGGGTAGGATTGCGACGCCGTGTTTTCTCAGCTCGTTGAGTGTCTCTGGCCTGAAATGTAAACCCGCCGTAGGTGCTGCGGCTGAACCTGGACGTTTTGCGAATATGGTCTGATATTCGGCGTTATCCTCAATAGGTCGCTTGATATAAGGGGGTAACGGCATCTCACCAATGCTCTCCAGGAAGGGAGAAATCGCCTGGGAGAAGGTCACGAGCCGCTTGGATCCGCCTAAATCCTGTTCAATTCTTGCTAAGGGTCCGCCGTTAATCTGGACTTCTCGACCAGGCACTAAACCTTTACCGCCTACAATAACTTCCCATCGTCTGGGCGTAATTTGCTTCAATAGCAATACTTCAACCCCGGCTCCACCCGGGATTTTTTGACCTTTCAAGCGAGCGGGTATTACCAGTGTTTCATTGATAACAAGGGCGTCGCCCGGCCGTAGGTATTCCTTTAAATCCGTGAATCTACGATGCTCGATCGTATTTGCGGCGCGGTTGAGAATGAGCAGGCGGGAAGAGTCACGCGGGGAGGCCGGGCGCTGGGCGATGCGGTCGGATGGAAGCTCGTAATCAAAATCAGATGTTCGCACGCGCTACTTCCTCAACCCTCTCAGGATGAGATTGATGAGGAGTGTCAGGATTGCGCTGATCAGTATAGAAGAGGCTAGGGGAACAAAACAGGAGAGGTTATCGCTCTGAAATCGAAAATCACCTGGCAATTCACCCAAGTTGATATTAAAGCGACCCAGGACCCACAGTACCCCAGAGAGCATAATGAGTCCAACGCCTGCAATAAAGATCCAACGCACCAAGACAGAACTCTCAGGCATTAAAGCTCGGGCAAGCGGTCTTGTGCTGATGAAGGAGGATCGAAACCAAGGTGCTCATAGGCACGTGGCGTTGCAACTCGCCCCTGCGGGGTTCGGTCAAGAAAACCCAACTGCAGCAAGTAGGGCTCAACGACATCCATTATTGTATCGGGCTCTTCGCTTATAGAAGCTGAAATGGTTTGCAAACCGACTGGTCCACCCTGAAACTTCTCAATTATTGTGGACAGCACTCTGCGATCTGAATCATCCAATCCCAGGATATCAATCTCCAGCAACTCAAGTGCCTCGATGGCGACATCCCGGTCAATATGCCCGTCTGCTCGGACCTCGGCGAAATCACGCACACGTCTCAATAATCTCAGGGCAACGCGTGGCGTCCCGCGTGCACGGCATGCAATTTCGGAGATTCCTTTGGAGTCAATTTCAACCGCAAGCACTTCGGCCGCGCGCTGGACAATTTGCGCCATAGAATCGTCGCTATAAAAATCGAGGCGATGAACGGCGCCAAACCTAGCCCGCAATGGTGCGGTTAGCAGTGCCAACCTGGTTGTCGCTCCTACGGTAGTAAAGCGGGGCAATTGCAGGCGGATCGAACGAGCGCTAGGGCCCTTGCCGATCGTCAGGTCGAGCGCAAAATCCTCCATAGCGGGGTAGAGGATTTCTTCCACCACCCGCCCGAGTCGGTGGATTTCATCGATAAAAAGAATATCCCCTTCTGAGAGGTTGGTGAGGATCGCAGCCAGATCCCCAGCGCGTTCGATCGCAGGTCCTGATGTCACCTTTAAGTTTGTGCCCATTTCGGCAGAGAGAATATGAGCTAACGTTGTTTTCCCTAAGCCGGGTGGGCCATAGAACAGGACATGGTCAAGTGCTTCCTCCCGGGCCTTGGCTGCTTCGATCAGGATCAGGAGGTTCTCCTTGATGCGATCCTGGCCGATAAGCTCATTTAAATACCGAGGGCGAAGCGTACGCTCGACACGATCTTCACGGCGAAATTCTGGATTCGCTTGACGTGCATCGTTTTCAGACACGGAGTGATTATACAAGATGGAGGAAATGGATGAAACGGGCGTATGACACTTTTACTGGCGTAGCGGCAGGATGTAATTGCCGGAGGGGAAGGCCGGTACCTGCATGCCCAGCTGACTGTATAACGCTGGTGGGATGCCAATATCTCCAAGGTATAGGCGGCCTGGGTACTCGAGTAGACCAATTTTTGGAAGAGCTAATGTCAAAGTATATTTCGCCCTTATGAAAACCCCGGGTGTCGACCCATTGCTGGCATTCAGACCTGAGGGTAGATCCAGTGAGAGGATCGGCGCTGGAGAAGAGTTTGCGCTGAGGATCAAGCGCTCCGTTTCACCTATCGGTGGTCCACTGAGGCTATAACCGATTAAGGCGTCGATAATGAGTTGCGCTTTGGAAAGAACTTGATCGGCCTGTGAGAGCTCAGAGATGATGGCACCAGCAGAATCCAGGATGGCCATCTGTATTCGCGCCGCTCCCCGAAGAGAAGCGGGCGGCTTCGTTAAGAAGATATAAACATCATAGCCACGGTTGATTAAATGCCTGGCACAGCTTAAACCCCCACCGCCGTTCCCGCCGCTGCCGGCGAGGATGCATATTCGTCCCGGTTGATGATTCAAGAAGGAAGTCGCAAGCTGGGAAAGATTTCTCCCGGCGTTCTCCATCATTGGCAGGATGCCGAGTTGATATTCTTCCACAGCGATGCGATCGACTTCCCGCATCTCATCTTCAGTAACCGCCGGGAATTGTAGATCGCCTTCAGCAATAAAGATTGGCCGCTTCATATTCCTTAGATTGCGTTTGCGGGTGAACCATTGGGAGGCATAATGGGATCAAGGGTCTACTCACATGCGGGATCTATACGCGGGGGTTACAGGTATGCACCGAAGATCTGAGTCTTGCTAGTACGTAATCTTAGGCGGAAGTTTTTTGGCCTGCTCGACCCATGACTTGACTTGCAGGCGCGAGGGTAAACGCCTTACCAGTTCTTTATCCTGATTGATTTTTACGATGCTGGTATAAAGGTTTTCGGGAACACGCTTTCGTAATTCCTTTACTGTGTCCACACCGGCTTCCTCAAGCAGATCACTATACTCCTCGGCTATTCCTTTGATTCGCATTAAATCTGCCAGGTTCACCCACTCAAGAATGAGTTTCTCGGAGATGCCTGTGTGTTCAGCCAGGTCTTCTCTACCTCGTTTTGTAGCTCCGATATCCAGGAGACGAGTAGTAGAGCGAACGCCGACATCATGCAATTTTTTGGCAAACTTTGATCCGATCCCCTCAATATCCAGGATGCGTGCCATGGCTCTCTCCTCTCAAGAACCGCTTTGGAACCAGGATCTCATTCTAGTTGGCATTTATTCATCGGTCAACCATGCCCGCAGGGATCTAAAATTTATCTCGTTCCGTGATCTGAGAAAGTAGTCTGGTTGACCTGCCACTCTCCCTTATTTATACTTTCATCATATCATCTGCTGTATAGTGCAACTCGCAACTCTGTTGGTCTTATAGATGGGTCTTTGAGTCGAAACGTATAACGGAAAGCGTAGCTCGATCGGGGAGGCTTTTGTGGCCATAGGAATTGGCCTGCGTCAGGTCCAACAGGCAGTCGATAGGAAAGCAGATGCTGTGCAACATCGATTTATCACGCTCAGTGATGAACTCGATGAACTCGGACGGCAAATGTTGGAAGTCGATGACGATGAGCGCCGTGCAATTAAAGAGAAGCAAAAAGAACTGCGAGAACAGCAGCTGGTGATCGCTGAAGAGGTAAACGTTTGGCGCACAAGGGCCCGCAAAGTACTTCAGCAACCCGGCGTTAGTAGTCTACGCTCTTTACTAAACGAGCTTCTCGAGTTAAACGAGGAGCTCATCACACCTTCGGTTGAGCGAGCGTTGATGCTGCTTGATCTTCCACCAGAGGAAAGATTGCAACATGAGGCGGAAGAAGAAACAGAAGCGCAAACGCCCGCAGGACGGTTGCTTGAACGCGCACGAACGGACTTTGACTTACGATCAAGCGATAGTGGGGTGAGACAGCGCGAAGCTGTTACCTTTGCCAATATTCCAGGTGTGGCGCAAGATCTGGCGATCATTGATGAGATTTCAGCCGCGATGGAGGATTCTGATCCGTTGGTGCAGGAACTTGCGACGTTAACAACAATCCAGTTGTATCGCTTCCGGGCAAATCGCTTTGCCGATTTGGAGGCGGCACATGAAGCCACCCAATACTTAGCTCGACTGAACCATCCAGCGGTCATCCCAGTTTTGATTGAAATCGTACAAAATCCTAGGGTAGGCTATATCGAGGCTGGTGAAGAAACAATCCAGAAAGAAAACAATCGCTCACGAATGGTTGCCGTTCTCCGCTTGGTGGAATGGCATACAGCCGAAGCGCAAAAAACGTTAAAAACCTTGAAATTTGATCGTGACCCGCATATTGTAAAGGCGGCGCAACGTGCGCTTGAGCTTTTTCCGGGTCAATGGTCAGGAAAAATCAACCGGGAAACGTCTTAATGGAGCGAGTTTTCGTGCGTTGCCTTCCTTGACACATCGGAGTTCTTCGATATAATTGGCCCTATATTAAGACGAAACTGAATATTCAATTTTCGGTCGGCGCTCGCAAGCGCTTGAGGTAAAACGCGCCTCATGCGCTTCTTTAAGTTTGTCTATTGACTAGCACGTTTGTTCGAGTAATGGTTCCGATTCTTGAGCCAGCGCATATAGCGACGGAGGAGTTTGGGTGGAAGCTAAGGGTTTTCGTGCACTGCGCGTAAGTTTAGCCTCACCAGATACCATTCGCAGTTGGTCACACGGTGAGGTTCTCAAGCCTGAGACGATAAATTATCGACGGCTGCGCCCGGAGAAGGATGGTCTCTTCTGCGAGGCGATATTTGGTCCTACGAAGGACTGGCAATGCTATTGTGGGAAATATAAAAATATTCGGTTCAAGGGCATCACCTGCGAAAAATGTGGGGTCGAGGTCACTCGCTCTTCAGTGCGTCGTGAACGCATGGGGCATATCTCTCTCGCGGCTCCTGTTGCGCATGTTTGGTACACACGCCGCGTGCCTTCCTATCTGGGATTGTTGCTCGATATTTCGCGCCGCAACCTGGACCGGGTGCTTTACTTCGCTCAATATGTCGTCACTTTTGTTGACGAAGAGGCCCGCAAACGGGCGGTAAAGCGTATCGAAGATGAGCTTTCTGAGCTTGAAAAAAGCGAGAAAGAATCGCTCAAAGAAAAAGTAGCCTCCATCAAGGCAGATCGTAAAGCGGCGCAAGAAGCTCTCGAGAAGCGGAAAAAGGAAATCCAGAGTGAAATTGATGAAAAGGTAGCGGAGCAGATTGACCCGGTGATGCGTGAGGGTCAACGGCTCGAGCGGAGCATCACAGATAAGATCGGGAAGACGATCCGAGCCCCGATCGATTTTGAAGCTCTGGAGCTGTCAATTGCAGTTAAGGGAGACACGATCTCCAAGAGCCATTTGACCACCGTTCAAAAAGCGGTGAAATCACACCTGGATGATATTGAATCAGCCCTGAAGAAGGAACGCGATGAAAAGCTAGCTCAACTGAAGATGGAGGTTGAGCAGGTTAAGGCTGAGGCAGACCTGGCGCTTGCTGGCCTTGATGATGAGGTCGATGAAAGCGTAGTGGATGAGCGCCTGCGTCTGGAAGAAGATTTGAGCGAAATCCAGGCGATCGAGCCCATGATGTTCCTGGGTGAGACAAGTTATCGCGACCTCAAATCAAAGTGGGGCCAGGTATTTCGCGCCGACATGGGAGCAGAGGCTTTCTTTGATATTCTGAAAGAAATTGACCTCGATACACTTGCAGAAGAGCTTTGGCTAGAAGTCCGAACCACTCGCAGCAAGCAGCGCAAGAAGAAGGCTACCAAGAGGCTGAAAGTTGTGGAAGCCTTCCGCCGATCAGAGAATCTTCCTGAGTGGATGGTTATGACGGTCCTGCCTGTCATCCCGCCCGACCTGCGCCCGATGGTGCAGTTGGATGGTGGCCGTTTCGCCACATCTGATTTGAATGACCTCTATCGTCGCGTGATCAATCGCAATAATCGCTTGAAACGTCTGGTCGAGTTGGGCGCCCCTGACGTCATCGTCCGCAATGAGAAGCGTATGCTACAGGAGGCGGTAGATTCGTTGATTGATAACTCCCAACGCGGGAAGGCGCTCTCACGCCGTGGTAGGCGTGAGTTGAAGTCCCTTAGCGATATGCTCAAGGGCAAGAAGGGTCGCTTCCGCCGTAACCTGCTTGGGAAGCGCGTCGATTATTCAGGCCGTTCCGTCATTGTGATTGGACCTCACCTCAAGCTCTTTCAGTGCGGTCTTCCCAAGACCATGGCGCTGGAGCTCTATCGGCCCTTTGTGATTTCAAAACTAGTTGCCTACAACTACGCTGCCAATGTCAAAGGCGCGAAGAGGATTATCGAGAGGGAGCGTCCCGAGGTTTGGGAAGTTCTCGAGGAAGTAATCAAAGACCGTCCGGTGCTGCTGAACCGTGCACCCACGCTTCACCGCTTGGGGATCCAGGCCTTTGAACCCGTCTTGGTGGAGGGTAAGGCAATCCAACTTCACCCACTCGTTTGTGCCGCCTTCAATGCCGATTTCGACGGCGATCAAATGTCCGTGCACCTACCGCTTTCACAGCAGGCTGTGCGTGAAGCGCGTGAATTGATGCTCTCAAGTATGAATTTACTCAAACCGGCTGATGGGGAACCCATTGTCAGCCCGACGAAAGATATGGTTCTGGGTGTTTACTACCTGACAATGACCCGGGAGGATCGGGAGCATAAGGGGGCGGGTAGGGCCTTCTCTGATATGGATGAGGTCGAGATGGCCTATGCGCTCGGGGATGTTGATATCCACGCCCCGATCAAATTGCAGACCATCACAACTTATGATGATGAACACAATTGGCTGGAAGAGGCAGAAACCAAGGTGCTCGAAACGACCGTGGGGCGGGTGCTCTTCAACCGGGTCCTTCCAGAGGAACTGCAGTTTGTCAACCGCGTTTTGGATAAGAGTGCAATCCAGGAGTTGGTCGGTGATGTCTACCAGCTGCTGCGCGAGGATGGAACTCCGGCAATCGTGGATGCGATCAAGGATATCGGTTTTGCTTATGCCACGAAATCCGGTACGACCATGGCGGTCTCCGATATCTCAGTCCCACCGTTGAAGGAAGAGATCATCAATCAAACGCTTGATGATGCGGAAGAAGTACGTAGAGATTACCGGCGCGGTTTGCTGACCGAACAAGAACAGACGGAACGCATCATTGAGTTATGGCAGGATACAACTGTGCGCGTCGCCGATGCTGTTAAAGACAACATGGATCCTGCTGGCAACCTCAGCACGATGGCCATTTCTGGTGCCACCAAAGGTGGTTTTAGCTCGATCTCGCAGCTGGCAGGTATGCGTGGTTTGATGGCAGATCCTGCCGGGCGTATCATCCCGCTGCCCATCCGTTCAAGTTTCCGGGATGGGCTCACAACGCTGGAATACTTTATCTCCACCCATGGCGCCCGCAAGGGTTTGACCGACACCGCCCTACGCACGGCGGATGCCGGATATCTTACCCGGCGATTAGTTGACATTGCCCAAGATGTCATTATCAACGATGAAGACTGCAAGACGGATAGTGGAATCTTCATCCGACGCAGTGACGATATCGCCGGGCAGGAGTTTTCCACCCGCTTGTTTGGTCGTGTCGTCGCTAAGCGCGTTGCAGACCCGAAGACGGGTGAGGTTTTACTCAAACGCGGTGATGTCATCAATATCGAGATCGCCCGAAAAGTCGATGCTGCCGGAGTTGAGGAAGTGTTTGTCCGATCTCCGCTGACCTGTGATCTGCAATTCGGACTTTGCCAACAATGTTACGGGATGGATCTTGGCCGAGGGAATATGGTGCAGTTGGGTGCGGCCGTCGGTATCGTCGCCGCTCAATCGATCGGCGAGCCCGGCACACAGTTGACACTACGAACCTTCCATACTGGTGGTGTTGCCGCAGGTGGTGATATCACGACTGGTCTCCCACGTGTGGAAGAGCTGTTTGAAGCACGTAAGAAACCCAAGGGTGAAGCTGTTATTGCCGAGATTTCAGGAACTGTGAAAGTCCACACTCCCGAGATCCCCGACGGACCTCGTGTCGTTGAGATTAATAACAGCCAGCTGATTAAGGACGAGTACACCGTACCCGGGAATTGGGCCTTGAAGATTGAAGATGGCGATGAGATCGAGTCTGGAACCTTGATTGCAAGTCGAGGTGAATCAGAAATTGTCGCTAGTCATGGTGGGCGCGTCCGGATTGAAGACCGCACCGTGATCGTCTCTTATGATCAGATCGATGAAGCTGAGTATGAGATCCCGCCAAGTGCCCGTCTGCTGGTAAAAGAGGGGGATAAGATCGAAGCCGGTGTGCAAATGACGGAAGGTTCTCTTAACCCACACCGCATATTACGAATCCTTGGGCGTGAAGCTTGCGAGCTTTATCTTCTCAAGGAAGTCCAGCTGGTCTATCGATCCCAGGGCCAGAATATCAACGACAAGCATTTTGAAGTGATCACACGCAAGATGCTTTCGAAGGTACAGATCACGAACCCTGGCGGAACTGAACTACTTCCTGGGGACCTGGTAGATCGACGCTACCTTCAGCGAATGAATGAGACGATGTTACAGGAAGGAAAGAAGCCTGCAAAGGCAATGCAAGTGCTCCTGGGAGTTACGAAAGCCTCACTCAGCACAGAATCATTCCTGTCTGCATCCTCCTTCCAGCATACGATTAAGGTGCTGGCAAATGCCGCCATCGAAGGAAAGATCGATTACTTGCGAGGGCTAAAGGAGAATGTCATTATTGGCAAGCTCATCCCAGCCGGGACGGGATTTCCTGGGTCAGAGGTCGCACTCCATGATGAAAGGTTGGATGGCGAGCTGGAAATCGAAGAGGAATTGGAAGCTGAAGTACCTGTCGCTGAAATGGAGTCTGTTGCTGCCGACTAATTCAGTGGAGGGAGAGTATTTTTCTCGTTACCGTTGACAGTCGTCGGCCCACTCGTTATAATTTCAACCCTGCCCCAGCAGACTTGTTGGGGCAGGCGCATGAATCCCAGTCTTCCCCGTTACCCGGCGTTACTGGTGTTTATTTCGCAGGAGTAATGGTGAAGCGAAGCTGGAGAAGATAAAATGAAATACGCAATTCTCGATTCGGGCGGTAAGCAGTACATTGCCCGTGAGGGCGAGACCATAGAGGTCGACCGCCTACCACACGAAATCGGCAAACCAGTCGAGTTCAAAGAAGTACTGCTTGTCGCTGATAATGGCGATATCGCTGTTGGCACACCAACAATCAAGGGCGCAAGTGTCAAAGGTCGCGTGCTTGATCACATTAAAGCGGCGAAAATTATCGTCTTCAAGTACGTCCCCAAGCAGCGCTACCGACGAAAGCAAGGACACCGACAACGCTACACGCGCGTGTCGATAGAACAGATTAGTGTCACCTCTCCCGCCAAGAAGAAAGCAGTACCGAAGGAAGAAGGGGAGAAGGTCACAAAGACTAAGGCGGAACCGAAGGCTGCAGCTAAAGAACCAAAACCAAAAGCCAAGCCGGCGGCGAAGAAGACCGCAGCGCGGAAGACCACGGCGAAGAAAGCCGATACTGCAAAGTCAGAAGCGAAGACGTCGGGCAAGGCTGCTGCCAGCAAGAAAACGGCCTCAAAGAGCGCAAGCACAAAAAAGACGGCCAGTAAGAGCAAAGAGGCAGCACCGAAGAAGACGGCTGAGAAACCTAAGAAAAAACCTTCGACGAAGAAATCTTCGTCAACCAAGAACTAACGGAATGGAGCACTATCATGGCGCATAAAAAGGGTGGCGGCTCGAGCCGCAATGGCAGGGATAGTCAGTCGCAGCGGCTTGGCGTTAAACGCTTCGGCGGAGAATTTGTACGATCTGGCCACATTATTGTCCGCCAGCGTGGAACCAAGATTCACCCCGGGCAAAATGTAATGCGGGGTAAGGACGATACGCTTTTTGCCGTCGTTGATGGAATTGTCCATTTTGATTATGTGAAAAAGGATCGCAAGCGGGTGAACGTCATCCCGCAGTCATAGCTTTCTCAATCCATTTCACTGTGAGGATCCCACCAGGAATCCTCTATGAAAGTTCGAGAAAAGCATGGTGAGGTAACGAACTATGAAAGAAGGAATTCACCCGACATATTTTCCAGAAGCGAAAGTCGTATGTGCATGTGGGAACACATGGACAACCGGCTCGACTGCGGAATTAATTCAAACCGATGTATGTTCAGACTGCCATCCCTTCTATACGGGCGAGCAGCGCATCGTTGATACCGAAGGTCAGGTAGATCGCTTCTATAAGAAGCTGGAAGCGCGCCAGCAATATGTGGATGATCAGAAAACACGCGATGAAGCAAAGACTTCACCCGATACCCCCATCGAGGAGCTTGAGCTCAGTGCGCGAGCTGAGTCAGCTCTACAGGGGGCTGGATTGGATGTGGTCGGCAAAGTTCTCGAGCTGATGGAGCAGGGTGATCAACCTTTGCTCGACATTGAGGGCTTTGGAAGAAAGAGCCTGGCTGACCTCAAACGAGGGCTCAAGCGTCGGGGATTTGAACTCCCGGAGGCTGCAGTAGAACCGCAAGTCTAGCTCGTCTGCTTTTCATGCGAGATAGCATGGTGTAGACTCTAAGCAGGCGCCCCAGCGCCTGCTTATTTCTTATCAGGAAGGGTAAGTATGCGGCATTCAAATGGAAGCGTTGAAGTCATCACTGGCTCGATGTTTAGCGGTAAGACCGATGAATTGATTCGACGTCTGCGTAGAGCTGAAATTGCCAAACAGAAAGTGCAAGTATTTAAGCCAAAATTGGATAACCGCTATGGGGAGGATAAAGTTGCTTCACATGCGGGCTCAGCCTTTGCAGCAACGCCAATCCAGAGCCCCGAAGATGTTTTTAGCTTGATAGATAAGCAAACGACAGTCGTGGCAGTTGATGAGGCCCAATTCTTTCCCGAATCGATTTGCGAGGTAGTTCAGGAATTGGCAGATAAGGGTATGCGGGTGATTGTGGGTGGTCTTGACACGGATTTCCGTGGTGAACCCTTTGGCCCGATGCCTGCGCTCATGGCGCAAGCTGAGCGGGTCGATAAACTCCATGCGATCTGCATGGTTTGCGCTGGTCGCGCCTCGCGAACCCAGAGATTAATTGATGGCAGCCCGGCTCGCTATGATGATCCAATCGTCGTCGTAGGGGCCAGCGAACTTTATGAAGCACGCTGTCGAGAGCACCATGAAGTCCCAAGAGACTGACATGCAAGCTCATGAGCATTTCCTGCAAGAGGTTTTAATCTCGGAGGATCAGCTTCAAGCGCGCATTAAAGAGCTGGGCGAGGAAATCAGTGCCGATTATGCCGGCAAACCTTTGATGCTGGCCTGCATCCTGCGTGGAGGGGTCATGTTCCTGGCGGATTTAATGCGCAGCATTACGATCCCTCACATGATTGATTTCATGGCAGTCTCTTCATATGGCGCTGGTGCAAGAGAATCAAGTGGGAACGTCCGCATCACGCTCGACCTACAGACTTCTGTGGAGGGGAAGGATGTTTTGCTGGTCGAGGATATCATCGATAGCGGCAACACGATTGCCTCCGTCATTCAATTGCTGAATACAAGACAACCGCAATCATTAAAAGTCTGCACATTATTGGATAAGGTGCAGCGGCGCGAAGCGAATGTTCCCATCCACTACCGTGGATTTGAAATCCCCAATAAGTTCGTCTTTGGCTATGGCCTGGATCTGGACGAATATTATCGCAATCTGCCCTTTATCGGGGTGGTACGACCCGACAAGTACATTCCACCTGATTAATCTTCTACTTATCGATGCTCGCACAAATAGGGATTCCGCCTGAGCTTGGTTCACTCTTAGCCTCGCAAGATCGTAAGTCGCCCATCTGGATCGTAGGGGGCGCAATCCGAGATCAGCTATTGCAGCGCAGTTCACATGATATTGATTTTGTCACGTCGGCTGATGCGATCGGGCTCGCACGCATGGTGGCTGATGCGTTGGGCGCCGATATCTATATTCTTGATCGGGAACGGGATTCTGCGAGGGTGCTCTTCAAAGCTCCAGATGGGCAGCGACAGAAGTTTGATTTCGCCCGCATGCGCGGCCAAACCATTGAAGCCGATCTGAGGTCACGCGATTTTTCGATCAATGCGCTCGCGCTGCGTGTGACCGCTCCAGGAGAGATGATCGACCCCTGCGGAGGTCTTCAACATCTACATGCGGGAATGCTCGAGCTCTGCGCCGAAGAGGCAATCAGCGAGGATCCGAT
>JBFFQB010000056.1:0-21507 GCA_041573795.1 Anaerolineales bacterium | reverse complement strand
TCTTGCTACCCCTATCTGATAGACAATCAACGCATCGTCGTATTTGGTGAGCTTGTGGGTGGATAGGCAATTGTAAAGTCCATTCTCAAAGCATTTACGCTATGATGGTCTTATCGATCTTCAGATTAAGATCGATGCCTTAGCATTAATAGCGAGGAGGGATCTTCGCTATATTACTTGACATAATTGGTGGGAGAGGGGTATGGGCTACTTCTATCCGATATGTCGTTTAAGCTTTTAGAACCGGTTCGCCTATAGAAAGCATTCGAGTTGACCATGGAGCAGCAGATAAATCCGCCTCGTGTTCGTTTCAGCATTCGCTGGAAGATTATCTTGCCCTTCATCCTTCTAGCACTTGTATTAGGTTTAGGGGTTGTATATCTGGTTAATCGTCAACTAGGACAGGCAGATGAAGTACGGTTCCTCCGACAGCTTCGGGACAGTGGGCAACAAGCTACAGATGAAGTTGTGCGAATAGAGGAGCGGCTGCTCGAAGTGCAGAGAACGATCTCGAACACGCAAGGCGTGCCTGAAGCATTGGCGCTGCTCCAATCAGAGCGTTTACGCAATATCATCCTTCAGACTGTCGTCAACACCGATACCGATGTAGCCGTTGTGCTGGATCGGGAGGGCACATCTCTCCTTGCAATTCGTAAACGGCGCCCAGATGCTCCCGTGGGAGATTACACGACCTTACGTGGCGAGGCATATTACAAGGAATGGCCTTTTGTAAATGAAATCCTCTCCCCCTCTAGTGCCGATAGCAGCCAGTTTCCTGAAAAGCAGGCTGGGTTGCAGAGTATTTTCATTGCTGAGGAGGAGTATCCCGTCTTCTTCGTCGGTGGCCCGATGGTTGATGAGCAGGGCACAGTCTTCGGAGCCGTACTTGTCGGAAGCTATCTTGAAAACATCATCACCGACATGGCGGAGGCCGCCGGCGCTCACATGAGTATCTACGCCAGCATCAGCGGTGAGCTTATTGCCACCGATTTTAATGAAAGCGATTTGCTGGGTCCTTCCGGGTTGTTCCTGGTTCCTAGCTTGGTAGACGCGGCAAGAGATCCTGAAGGCGAGCTACCTCCCTTTAGAACAGTCCAAATTGCAGGTAGCGGCTACGGCGAAGTGCTTACACCATTTACTGTGCGCAATGGTGAGCTCGAACTGGGCATTCTCGGCATTTCACTGCTAGGTGGAGCCGGCGCCGAGGAGATCTACCAACGCTATCAGGAGCAAGCACAGACGCTGATCCTTTTCGGAGCCCTGGCATTGGTCCTTGTCGTCGGAACGGGAATGGTGGTTTCCTTCTGGGTTACGCGACCATTGGATGAGATTGCGCATGCCACGAGCCAAGTTGTCGCGGGTAACTACGAAACGATCGTACCTGAACGAGGCCGGGATGAGTTCGGTGTCTTAGCCCAGACCTTTAACCGCATGCTGGATGGCGTCCGGCAAGAAACACGCTATCACAACTTGCTGAAACAAGCGCCTTCGTTGGTTGTTGAATCGGAATTACGCAAAACATTGGCCGCTGGTGAAGATCTGGTTAAAGGCCAGACTGTCAAAGCTACAGTGCTGCATCTTGAAGTGAGGGGGCTCACGTCAAATGGTTTTCATGATCAACCGACGATTGTTCTAGATCAGGTGAACGCTTTCCTTGCTTCGGTTGTCGATATTATCAATGCCCATGGAGGGGTTGTTGAAGAACTGAGCGGTCAGCAATTGAAGGCCTATTTTGGTGTATTCCCTCGTCAAGCCCCACTCCCCGTGAGCTCTCTACAGGCTACACATGCTGGTATGGAACTCCTGGATTACTTATATGAAGTGAATGAAGAACGTGCTGCACAGGGTTTGGCTCCTTTAGATATGGGCATCGGTGTGGCAGCAGGATGGGTAATTGCAGGGGGACTAGGAGCTTTGGACCGCTTGCAATACACCGTACTAGGCGATACTGTGAATATTGCCCAACGTATCCTAGAAGCCACCCGTGCGCAGCGTGGGGGGATTCTGATCATCAGTTCGGAGACGCATCATTATTTGGGCAATGCACGCGACCATTTTACTTTCGGTCGCACGGGTACGTTATCAATGGATCAAGAATTAGGGGATATCGGCGTGTATGAGGTGCAGAGACGTCGACAGCGGCTGATCGATCCTAGACCCGGCGACACAAAGGTGTTGGATGATGAGTAAGAGACGAAGGATCTTAGGGGTGTTCGGGGTCCTGGCAGCGGTCCTTGCCCTCTGGATCGCAGCCACGATCTTTCTCTCGCCTGCTTACGCGGGTGCCTTGCCCTTCAGCATGGAGATTCGCTCAGGGCTGATGGCGGACTATAACCCCGATAGCGGAAAAAGCCTGTTTACGGCGCTGCGGTTATCGATTCTGGGCGATAGCTTGCGTGATCAGGGCTTATCGGAGGAAGAAGCTGAAAAGCAGCGGCTGGCACTGGAGGCCTCCCTGGATGATCCAGTGCCCACGGCAACCGCGCTGGATTTTGAGGGTAGTGCTCCGCTAACGGCAACAGCGACGACCACGCCTGTTCCAACCGGGACACCCATTCCGTCAGCAACACCAACGAATACCCCCAGGCCGACAAACACAAAGGTACCGACAAAGACGAAAACACCCAAGCCAGCGGCTACAAGCGCTCCAGCCGACAGTAGTAGCCCGGTCGTGGCTGCTCCAGGGACAATCTCGCCTGCCCCAGGACCGTCATCGTCCTGCAACATGACGGTATCCGTCTCGAACGCAACGATTACCGATGCGGCGCCGTCAAGTGGGATCAAGTCGGTGAAGCTGAAGTACAAGGTATATGACAACGCTGAAAAGCAGGTATATGCAGGCTACATCTTCTCACCACCCTTGAGCTTGTGCTCAGGTGGCCCTACAGCCGGCGGTGGCTGGGATGCTTGTTACAGCGGTCCTCCGGGCGGGTTCACTATTTCGATTTATCCGGGGTTCTCTTCACTCGGAGATTACAACGGCCCTGGGCCCTTTAAAGTAAAGCTATATTTGCTTGCAGAGGATAACGCGGGCAAGCAAGCATCGCACTTCTATGGCGCCTACACGATGCCGATGATGTGTGATGATCCCCCGCCACCGACCAATACGCCTACGCCAACGAATACGCCTCTTCCGACGGATACGACGCCACCCAGTATATTGTCCTTCACCCTCATCCCTGCTCCTGGAGCGTCTGCGCCTGGGACGACGATAACCAGCTGTACAATTGAAGTTTCCGATCTACATGTATTTGACCCAGCCTTTTCATCCGGTGTGAGCGCCTCGAATGTGCAGTTGAAATACAGTTCCCCCACCGTGTCGTGGACTCCCATATCCCTGACCTTGAAATCAGGTGGATGGACGACAGGATTAGACTGGGATGCACATTACGGGGATTTCGTGACATTCTCAGGTGTGAAGACTAATGAAGTGATTCAAGTTGAGGGTCGCGTGGAGGATGATGCAAAAGCTGGTGGTTGGCAGTATACCAATACCTTTTACTTCAAATACACGGGATCAGGTTGCTAAGTTAACTCAGACATACGTATAAAGAGAAAAGCACCCGAGTAGGGTGCTTTTTTTAATACTGGAGTTACTATGCTCAGCCATGCCTTCTTTGGGTAAAAGGAAGAATGGCTAGAAGTAATAGAAAGCTACTTCCCATGCAAGGTAGGTTGATCCCTTTTTGGGTTTCCTCGCTTTTCATGTCTTCAAGCGAGGGAAGTCGCTCGGATTCATATTCTTCATCATCATTGGAGGGCGAAGGAATGGAAACCTCATCACCCTGCTTGTGCTCTCCGACGACTTGGTAGCTCTTTCCATCGACGACGATGATCACCTGTTCTCCGAGGGCAAAGGCGTTGCCGATCTCGGAACTCGCATTGGCGAGTTCAAAATAATCCTCCGAGAGGAAAGGCACTTTAAGTGTTTCCATACTTCCGGGGTCGAAGGACGTATCCACCCAGACGCCATCAATCCAGCGGAAGGTTCGCGTCCCGGCGAACTGAACGATCTCGGCTTGATCGTTGGAGAGCTGAGGGGCAACCCCGGCCTCGCGAATCTCTGATTCGGCCGCCGCCCGCCCGAAAGCTTCCTCTCCCGTTACCGCCATCGGGGAAGTCATATAGTCCCGGAATGCCTCGGCGGCGATCTCATCCTGCGCTTCGAACCCGATCGCCGATGGCTCGGTGACAAGGTAGGAGGTGTAGGGCGTGATAATGCCGTAGCGGATGCTCAGGCGAACGATCTGGTCGACGGTTTCTTCATCGGCGCCATTCAAGCGGATTTGGTTGAGCAAGGCACCGATTTTTCTTGTGGCCCATAGGCGCGGGATGAAATCCCGCCCACCTTGCCGGCGGAAGTTCAGGTTGTCATAGGCATAGGTCACGCGATCGTTATGAATATCGCCTTCAAGGGTCAAATCAACTTCGCCAGATCCGCGATAGCGTCCGAGAAGCATCAATTGCGTGCCTGCAAAAAGATCAGGCAAGGGCTCCGGGTAGGCGTCGAAAACCACCAGATCGTCAAAGGCAAGCTCCAGATCGGTCAGAACAGGCAGGCTCACCTTGGCGTAAAACCCGGATACGCGCTCATCGATGGCTTGCTCCGGGGTTACATAGGTGGTCGTGCCGCGGTTTTCAGCAGCCAGCGTGTCCAGCAAGTAGGTGTCAACGTCATACCCAACCCCAAATGCAAACAGGCGGACGTTGCTGTTAGCGGACCTGCGGATATTCTCGATGATCACCTCAGTATCAGTGACACCTTCCGTGGGAATACCATCGGTGAGGAAGATGATGATCGCCGGACGATCTTGATCAGCCAGGAAGATCGCTTCTTGCAGGGCGCGGTGGATATCCGTGGAACCTGCAGCAGCCAGCGAATCAACCCAGCGGGCAGCCTCCCGGGCTTCTTCAGCAGGGCGTAAGCGTTGAGCATATTGTGCGATCCCGGTGCTGAACGAGATGATATTGAAGCGATCTTCCGGGTTCAGGTGTTCGAGCACAAATTTCAAAGCCTCCTGGGCCTGGCGAAACTTGACACCATCCATGCTGCCCGATTTATCCAGTACCAGGATGACATCCTTGGCGATCACCTCTTGCTCACGAACCTGGATGTTAGGTGTGAGCATTAAGAGAAAGTAGCCGTCCGGATCGCCGCTCTGGGGGTCACGATACGTCATAAGATTTACGCCGATCTGACTTTGATCAAGGGAGAAGAACAGGTCGAAATCACGGTCGGGCTTGACATCGTAGGCTTCGTAACCCACGACAACCTGCTCATCCGATATCCGGTTCATATCGACAGTATGCGTTGGTGAATAGACAGCCTGAATGGGTAATTTCCCGTCGATCTCAACGCGGATGGTGACTTCTTCTAGCGGGACCGTCGAGAATTTTTCCGTGTTCAGCGGATAGCGGTAGTGCACCAGGTGCTCTTCAGCTGTGAGGATCTGGCTGTATTCAAGTTGGATCCGACGTTCACCACCCGGCGGGATGGGGAACACCGAAGCTTGTACGGCTTGGCGATCGATATACTCGAGCAATGCGGGATCCCGCATCGTTCGCACGATTTCTTCATAGGTACGCCGGGCTTGCTCTTTTGTGAGCATTTCCCCCTCGACCGGCTCTCCATCGATCCAGAGCGTAAAGGCATCGACAGCGGCTCCAAGAGGGATGGGAAAAACATAGGTCCCTTCAACGGTCCAGTCATTGTCATTCCTGAAGACCTGATCGACTCGCGTGACCGCGACTTGGTCCACAATTTCCACATCGACACGGTGATACTTAATCGCTAATTGCACCATGGGACGTGGCAGCGGGCATGGGAAGGGTTCGCAGAAAGGCGGATCAGGGATGATGATCCCATCCGCAAAGGCAGCGGAGGGGAGCATCAAAGCGAGAAGGAGGACCAACAGGCTGATGGGTAGAAGTTTCGTCTTCATCTGGCACCTCATGACGAATCATGTGTTTCATGAGTCAAGACGGATTCTCAGGAAAAAAAGTTCCCCGGGTGTGAACTTGCTTTTCACCGGTTCGAAGTAGCCTGATGGTATAATGAGCTAACCCTCCCACCGCCCTTCGTGGGAGTTTCTTATGTGTGTGAAACATGGAAGATAAACTACAAGGTATTGAAGAACGTTTTGAGGAGATCCATCGGGAGCTTGCCGAAGTGGGGCAGGATTATCAGCGCGCGGCTGATCTAGGCAAAGAACGTGCTGAACTTGAACCGATTGTTCAGGCCTATCGCGACTATAAGACTGCTCAAGATGAGTTGCTTCAAGCCGAAGCCTTGGTAGATGCAGAGGACGCTGAAATGCGCCAGTTGGCACAGGAAGAGGCTGCCGATCTCAGCGAAAAACTTGAACAGCTTGAACAGCAGCTAAAAACGATGTTGCTGCCAACAGACCCGCGTGATCGCCGTAACGTGATCATGGAAGTCAGGGCAGGAACCGGGGGGGATGAGGCGACCATTTTCGCCGCTAACTTATTCCGCATGTACAGTCGCTATGCTGAGAACAACCGCTGGGAGGTCGAATTGCTCTCCCAGAATGAAACAGGCGTGGGAGGATTTCGAGAAGTTGCGTTTCTCGTTAAGGGGCGGGGAGCTTATTCCCGCTTGAAATACGAATCTGGTGTGCACCGGGTTCAGCGTGTCCCGGTAACCGAATCGCAGGGTCGCATTCATACCTCTACTGCCACAGTCGCCGTGCTGGCCGAGGCGGATGAGGTGGAAATTCAGATCCCCGAAGAACATATCAAAATGGATGTGTATCGTGCAGGTGGTGCCGGCGGGCAGAGTGTTCAGAAAAACTCCACGGCGGTTAGGCTGACGCACCTGCCAACGGGGATGGTCGTGCAATGCCAGGATGAACGCTCCCAGCTGCAGAATCGAATGAGAGCGATGAGTATCCTCCGTGCACGACTATATGACATTGCCGTGCAGGAGCAGCAAGACCAGGAAGATGCTAGCCGACGGGCACAGGTAGGCACCGGTGAGCGCTCGGAAAAAATCCGCACCTACAATTATCCCCAATCCCGGGTTACCGATCATCGTATCGGCGTGACCTCTCATAATCTACCCGGCGTGCTCGATGGGGCCTTGGATGAATTCATCGACGAATTGGCCACGCAGGAGGAAGCGGAAAGACTGCAAGCCATCGGTGATTGATGTGTCAGACGTCGGTACGATCCGAGCTGCCTTGAAATTTGGCCGTGATCTTCTCAGGCCATTCTCAGATTCCCCTTCATCTGATGTTCAGGTTCTGCTTGCCTCTATCATGCATCAATCGAAAGCATGGATTCTGGCTCACCCAGCGCACTTCTTGCCAGGAGAGCTCCAGGAACAATTCATTGAATCGCTAAATAATATATGTGCTGGAGAACCCTTGCCCTATGTGCTGGGGTATTGGGAGTTCTATGGCCGTAAATTTAAGGTAACGCCCGATGTTTTAATCCCACGCCCGGAGACGGAGCGTTTGATCGAACTTGCGCAAGATATTCTCGATCGCCAGACCCATTCTGGTATGGCTGTGGATGTAGGGACGGGGTCAGGCTGCATTGCAATCACGTTAGCCGCTGAGCGGCCTGGTTTGCGTCTGCTGGCGACAGATCGATCCAGGGAAGCGTTGATCCTTGCGAAAGAAAATGCTGCTCTGTATAGTGTAGCCGAGCAAATTGATTGGCTTCAGAGTGATTTGCTTGGAAGCGTGAAAGCACGTGTTATGTTGGTGCTTGCGAATCTGCCTTACATCCCGTCGGGACGCCTCAAGAAGTTGTCGGTAGCAGCCTATGAACCAATGTTAGCATTGGATGGGGGTGCGCAAGGATTGGATTTGATCAAATCATTTATCTATCAGTTGACGGATAGGCTGGCCGAAGGTGGAGCGGCGTTGCTTGAAATTGACGAATCGCATGGCACGGATGTCGCTGCATTCGCAAGCGAAATTTTTCCAAGAGCAGGTGTAACCCTGATCCAGGATCTCGCCGGGCTTGACCGCTACCTATCCATCCAGTTAGGGAAAAAAGTATGACTGAAACGAAAATAATCCGAAGCACAGATGACAGTATGCTCTCCAGCGTTAGCTCCGTGATCCAGGCTGGTGGGTTGGTTGCTTTTCCGACAGATACAGTCTATGGACTTGGCTGCGATGCTTTCAACCCCAAGGCGATTCGCCGGCTCTATGAAGCCAAGCGAAGGTCGAGTCAAAAGGCGATACCTGTTCTAATTGCTACTTTGGAGGACCTGAATAAAGTTGCTTTAAATATAACGCCGGAGATCTTGAGCATCGGCAAGGCATTATGGCCAGGACCTTTGACGATCGTTATGGAGAAGCATCATGACCTCCCAGAGGAGATCAGCAATGAATCAACGATTGGCATCCGCATCCCGGCGCATCCTGTAACATTGGATATCCTGAAAGCCTGTGGCCCTCTGGCTGTGAGTTCTGCGAATGTCTCGGGGGGGCTTAATGCAAAAACAGCACCAGAAGTCCTGGAGCAATTGACAGGGCGTTTTCATCTATTGATCGATGGAGGCCCATCACTGGGCAGTGAACCTTCCACGGTTATCGATGTAACCAGGAAACTAGTGCGGATTCTGCGCGAAGGCCCAATCAGCATGGAACAGATCCTCGCCAGCCAAAAGAGAGCCGGATAGACTCTAAGCTAGCATTAAGCTTAATCTCATGAAGTTCTCATGCAAGTGTTGATAATAGTAATTGCATTCTCCTCCTCGAACCCGCGTTGTTGAGCTGTGGCAACTCGACCGACGCGGGTTCGAGCATTTAACGCATTTAACCCCCTAGACATCAGGTTTGAGCTCCGGAACCCAGGATGAAAGATACCAATCCAAATACGTAGGCAGGTGCTCTCTCCAGTACAGGCTCGTGTGGTCTCCGGAACTGATCTGGGATTCGATTGGGATACCCGCGTCTTCGAATAAATTCAGAAGCTCAAGGGCAGTCTCAAATAGAGAGTCTGAATCACCGATATCGAACCAGACAGATGGCCGATGTTCCGGCTCAGCGGTCATGTACCCACCCAGGAGAAATTCGGGCGAGTGCAAGATGGCCGGGCTGTGAAGACCAATCGCCTTGAATTGTTCGGGATGGAAGACACCGATATACAATGCTTGACCGGCGCCGCGAGATATACCTCCGATAGCCCAATAGTCACGCTCGACTGCTAAGCGCCATTGCTCTTTGGCATACGGGATCAGTGTGTCCATCACAGCAATGACAGGATCCTGGCTGCTGCGAATCCATGGCATCAGAATAATGAAGGGTGGGGACTGACCCGATTGGATACGTTGCGTTGCGAGTTCATCGATTCCAAGATCATCCCACTGCATGTCGGTTGCCAACAAACCGTGCAAGAGGATTATTGTAGGGAAAGTTGCCAGGGAATCCTGCTCATAGCAGGGAGGCAGGTAAACCCGAAAACGCACAGGGGATAGTAGCTGGGGGTGGCGGACTTCGTGAACCTCAATCGTACCCGGCAACTTAAGACAGGAGAATGGAGTAGTTGTTGGCACCAGGGAGGGAGTAATCGCCGCGGGCGCTGTCCCCGGGACACTCTCAAGTATAGGTGTTGAGGGTGATTGCAGAGTACCTGCTGATGATGGTGTCGGATCGATGGGTGAAGCACTACAGCCAGAAATAATCAGGCAGGTGAGCAAGAGGCAGAAGAAGACCCCGTCGATCCGGTAGTGATGCCCAGATCGGCGGGGGCGCCTGTTAAGGCGAGTGTAAAACTGAATTCTTCCCTGGTCAAGCAGTGAGGCGTGCATCGGGTTCAAGGTGCATGTGCAAGAACTGCTTAGCCGAAACGTCCTTCGACATAATCCTGTGTCTTTGGGTGACGGGGATTTGTAAAGAGATCAGGGCCGCGTGAATATTCGATCATCTGGCCATCCAGAAAAAAGGCTGCATAATCCGCTATACGCGCTGCTTGCTGAATAGAGTGAGGCACGATCACAATTGTGTAATTTCGCTTGAGCATCTGCAGGGAGTTCTCAACTTTTCCGGTCGAGATAGGGTCCAAACCTGAGGTTGGCTCATCGAGCAGGATGATATCCGGTTCGAGTACCAGGACACGGGCAAGACAGAGGCGCTGCTGTTGTCCTCCAGAAAGGGAAACAGCAGGTTCATTCAACCGATCGTGAACCTCCTCCCACAAAGCGGCAGATCTAAGGCTCGACTCGATTAGTTCATCTGCGTGGGATTCAGACCGGTCTCCGCGTAATTCAAGTCCATACAACAGGTTTTGGCGGATAGACATGGGCAGAACGACGGGTCTGGCAAACACCATACCGACACGTCTGCGCAAAGCGATAACATCAGTTTTTGGATCGAGGATGTCCTCGCCATCAATACGGACGTGGCCTTCTAGTGAAACGACGTCGGCCAAATCGTTTAATCGATTGAGCGTCCTCAGAAATGTTGATTTTCCACCGCCAGCAGGCCCAAATAGCACCGTGATCTGTTGCTTCGGGATCGCGAGGGTGATACCTCGCAGAGACTCGGTTCCATCGGAATAGAAGATCCCGAGGTTTTCTACGTCAATCTTAATCTCATCAGGTTTGAATGATGGATGAAAGCTCAAGGGGATTTGTGTGGCCTGCGAGCGACCCGAGGGTTGGGGAAGCGCAGCTGCGCTTGGACTCTCTACCATTGGCGTTTAGCCCTCGCTCTGGAGCGGACGACGGTGGCGATTAAGTTCATACTCAAGACAAAGGTTAACAAGACAACGGCGGTCCCATACTGGATCCTGACCGGCATACCGGGAACCTGGGTTGAAATGACGAAGAGGTGATACGGCAAAGCCATGGTTGAGTCAAAGAGTGAGCTCGGCAAACGGGGTAGAAAAAATGAGGCAACCGTGAAGAGAATGGGAGCCGTTTCGCCTGCGGCTCGCTCAAGCCCGAGGATCACACCGGTGAGAATGCCGGGAAGGGCTTGAGGGAGCACAACCTTTCGGATGGTTTGCCACTTGGTTCCACCCAGAGAAACGCTCACGACACGAAAGCTGGAAGGTACTGCCCGGAGTGCCTCTTCTGCTGTGCTGATGATCACCGGGATCGTCATGATCGCCAGGGTGAGCGATCCGGCCAGGATGCTTGTCCCAAACTGGAGGAACAACACAAATAAACCCAGACCGAAGAGCCCATAAACGACGGATGGAATTCCAGCGAGATTGATAATAGCGATGCGGATCGTCCGGGTCACGCGGTTGTCGGGCGCATACTCGGACAGGTAAATGGCTGCGCCAACGCCCAATGGAACTGCAACAATAGCGGTGCCAAGGGTCAGCCAAAAAGTCCCGATGATTGCCGGAAATATTCCCCCCGCGCGCATGCCATCGCGCGGCATAGCCGTAAGGAATTCCAGCGATATGCCCGGAATACCCTGAGCGAAAACAAAGCCAACGATCATGACGATCGGCACGACGGTAGCTATGGCCATCAGGGTCATGCCCCAAAAACCATATTGTTGGGTCCGCTTACGCTGCGCAGCTCGGCTCACCTTCATCTGCAATCTCGCATCACCATCTAGGAGAGAATCCTCTCAGCCCGCTTTTTTTGTCGAAAGACAACACTTGCAGCCGCAAGGTTGACACCAAGAGAGATTAGGAACAGAACAATCCCGATCAGGAAGAGCACGTGGTAGTGGACACTGCCGTTTGCCACTTCTCCCATTTCGGCAGCAATGGTCGCTGTCATCGTTCTTGTCGGTTTAATCAGGGCATTCAAACCCGTCGGAAATACTGGCGCATTGCCGGTGACCATCATGACGGTCATGGTCTCGCCGATAGCTCTGCCGATCCCAAGCATGATGGCAGTAAGTACCCCTGAGCGTGCGGCCGGGAGGGTTACCCGCCAGATCGTCTGCCATGCGGTTGCGCCCATGGCTAAGGAGGCATCACGATATGTTTTAGGTACGGCGTCCAGTGCATCTTCTGCGACGCTGACAATGGTGGGGATAGCCATCCCGCCCAGGATGAGAGCGCCAGTGAGCGCAGTCAGCCCGGTAGGAAGATTGAATGCCGTGCGCATGAAGGGTGTGATGACCAGGATTCCAATGAAACCGAGCATTACGGAAGGCAATCCACCCAGGACCTCAACCAGGGGCTTTAAGACCTCCCTGGCCCAGCGTGGGGCAATTTCTGCGATATAGATTGCGGTAAGCAATCCCAAGGGGACCGCAAATAGCGCCGCACCGATAGTAACGACAACGGAACCACCAATAAGCGGTAGGATTCCGTAGTAATCCTCAATCGGATACCAACGAAGTTGAAACAGATTGGAGGGGGGAACCTCGATTGTTGCCGGCGCACCTTCACGGAGAAGGAATATGAATATCAAGGTGACAAAGACGATTGCAGAGTAGCCGGCAGTCTTGATGAACGCTGTTATGAGACTCTCAACGAACTTGGAATTGCGCACGGTCACCTCAAGGTGTTAAGGGGACAAACCCTAATGCAGTCACAATCTCCTGGGCCTCCGGACCGATGATCCAGTCAAGATAAATTGCGATTTCTTCCTCTGGTTCTCCGGCTGTGTACATATATAGTTCGCGGGCAATCGGGTACTGACCCGAGTTTACCGAACCAGGCGAGGGTAAGATGTACTCATTTCCCTGTGTCTCTGCGATCGCAATCATCTTTACATCTTCAGTGACATAACCAAGTCCATCGTAACCAATCGCGTTCGGATTCTGGCGGATTTCAGCGGTGATACCCTCAGAAGACGGCAAGAGCAAGGTCTCAGGAGAGAATAACGCCTTGCTGTTCTTATCGCCCAAGCGAAGAACATTCTCCAAAAAGTACACATGTGTCCCTGAATTTGTTTCCCTTGAAAGTCGAACGATAGGACGATCTTCCCCACCTACCTGCTGCCAATTTGTGAATTTGCCGCTGTAAATATCTGAAATTTGCTGCAGAGTTAGTTGAGTCACTGGATTCTCTGGGTGTACGATGATCGCAATCGCATCGCGCGCGATGGTAAATTCGACAGGTTCAATACCATTCTCCTGCGCTTGTTCAATCTCTTCCGGCTTGATCTGTCGTGAAGCATTGGCGATATCAACCGTGCCGTTGATCAAGGCTGCGATGCCGGTTCCCGATCCACCGCCGGTGACAGAGATGCGGATACCTGGACGCAGCTTTTGGTACTCCTCCGCCCAAGCAAGAGCAAGGTTGACGATGGTATCTGACCCCTTATTTTCGATAGAGCTAATCGTGGAAAATTCGCTTGCTTGAGAAGAATCTTGGGGTCCACAGGCGCTGAAGAGCGGGAAGAGCAGCAAGGCGAGGGTTAAACGGAAGATGCAGCCTCTGGTATTCATGGAGATGGAATTATATCCTCTCATGAAGGATTTCACAGCCGGGCAGCAGCAAGAAAATATGGGTTGGGATCTCCGAGTTTGAAGGATCACGTCAGCGATAAGGTTAATAGTCGAGGTACAATGCAGCCATGAATTTGGGTGAGAATCCTACGAAATTTGAGATCATCGATCTAAACTTCTTTTACGGACCTACCAAGGCGCTCAGTGACATCTCGATCGTAATTCAGCAGCGTGAGATCACTGCACTCATCGGCCCCTCAGGTTGTGGTAAATCCACTTTTTTGCGCTGCCTTAATCGCATGAACGATACCATTCCACACACACGTTTGGAAGGTAGGGTGCTGCTTGACGGGGAGAATATTTACGAATCCGATCTGGATCCTGTCGATCTGCGTCAACGTGTCGGGATGGTCTTCCAAAAACCGAACCCGTTCCCCCAGACGGTATTCGATAATGTGGCCTACGGTCCGCGCGTTTTGGGGATGGTTCAACATCGCCTAGATCTCGAAGAGATCATTGAAAATTCCCTCAAGCGGGCTGCCCTCTGGGATGAAGTTAAAGATAAGTTGGATCAGAATGCCTTGGGTTTGTCTTTGGGTGAGCAACAACGCTTATGCATCGCGAGAGTGTTAGCGGTCCAACCCGAAGTCATTTTAATGGATGAGCCCACCTCAGCTTTGGATCCAATCGCGACACTTGAAATTGAAGACTTAATGAGTGAACTTAAGCATGAATTCACCATAGTGGTTGTGACTCACAACATGCAGCAAGCGGCGCGCGTGTCTGATAGGACGGGTTTATTCTGGTTAGGAGAATTGGTGGAGTTTGATGAGACCTCCCTCATTTTCACTCGACCCAAGGACCCTCAAACGGAAGCCTACGTCACGGGGCGCGTGGGGTAACGCCAAAGGGAGGTGGATTGATGTCAAGCAGTCTACGGGCAACTTTTGACAAAGGATACGCGGCGATTGTAGAGGACATTTTAAAGCTAGGGTCTCTTATCGATCAGGCGATTCAAAAGTCTTTGGACAGCCTCCAGCGTCGAGATCAAGCACTGGCGCAGCAAATAATCGCTGACGATGAAGATATTAACCAACTGCGCTTCAAGATCGAGGAAGCCTGTCTTACGCTCATTGCAACGCAGCAACCCGCCGCTCGAGATCTACGCGGCGTGGTAGCTTCGATGAATATAGTGGTTGACATGGAGCGCATGGGGGATCATGCTGCGGGAATTGCTAAGACGGTGATCCGCATGGGTGATGAACCATTGCTTAAACCACTTATTGACATTCCCCGCATGGCCCAAACAGCAGGTGAGATGTTGCGCATGAGCCTGGATGCTTTTATTGAACGCGATCCTGAAGCTGCTAAGGCTGTTGTTCCCCTCGATGATGAGATGGATCAGCTCTACCGGGCTATCTTCGATGAATTGGTCGAAATCATGTCGCATAAGCCCGACGGCGTAGAGCGGGCAACCTATTTGCTCTGGTGTGCACACAATCTCGAACGAATTGGCGATCGGGTAACCAACATTGCCGAGCGAGTGATCTTCATGACCACCGGAGATATGCAAGAGTTGAACGTCTAACATGGTCGAGGATAAGGTGATGTATTTGTTGATAAATGTAGGGGGTAGGTGTGCTGTAGAAATGTGACGTTTGACGTATGACAAGCGACACACTGGACGTGTTCTTCACGTATAATAGTATCAATCAAATATAAGCCTTCGGGGCAGGGTGAGGGCTGTGGCAGCCCAATTCCCGATCGGCGGTAAAGCCCGCGAGCGCGCAAGTGCATGATCCGGTGAAACTCCGGGGCCGACGGTATAGTCCGGAAGAAAGAAGGTAGCGACAGAGCAGCGACTCTGCGCGTCATGCATCCCCGAAGAATTCTTCTTCGGGGCTTTTTATGTGATCGACGCGCAGGGACCTTGCCTGTGAACCCTGCCCCGCTCAGAATTGGGGCATTTTTTGAACCCTTTCAAGCGTACGACACCAGCATCTGCATCAAATCGCTCTCTCCGAGCCCCCTTTCCGCTCTGGATGTTACCGATCACGATATTGAGCGTGCTCATCTTTTGGGAACTGGCGAATCGTTGGAGTGGACTTCCTGCATTCATCTTGCCAGGACCAGCAGCGGTTGGCACGCGTTTTATCGCCGCCCTTCAAGACGGCTCTCTTCTTAGGCATACACAAGCTACGTTGGTTGAAGTGGTCTGGGGCTTGCTTCTAGGGTTTTTAGGGGCTACGACGTTGGGTTACCTCCTGGCGAAATCGAAGACAATCGAGCGCTTATTGGCTCCTTATATCGTTGCCTCTCAATCGATCCCCGTTGTGGCTATTGCCCCTCTACTCGTGATCTGGTTTGGACCAGGCCGGTTATCAAAAGTCATGATCAGCGCCCTGATCGTATTCTTCCCGGTGTTGATAAACACCATTGTTGGTGTACGTTCCGTCCCCCAGGACCTTCACGACCTGATGCGCTCGTTACGCGCGACTCGTTGGCAAGTTTTCTCAAAGTTGGAGCTGCGGGCGGCAATGCCAGTTCTCTTGGGTGGTCTGAAAATCGGAGCCACACTATCGGTGATTGGCGCAGTCGTTGGTGAGATCGTCGGAGCGGATGAAGGCCTGGGATTTCTCATCAATATTGGGCGGGGAGTTTATGACATAACCCTGGTTTACGTTTCGGTGATAACACTCGTCCTCTTAGCCATAGGTCTCTATACCGTTGTCGCCATGCTAGAGCGTTGGCTTTTAGCCTGGAGAGAACAGGACTTATAAAAGGATTGAAGGCGTGAAGATATCCAACAAACTATTCCTCATCTTGTGTCTTGCTGCAACAAGTGCCTGCGGGCCTCGACTTGCGCAAGATTCGACGGACAATCCGGTCGAAAAGGTTCGTCTAACGATGAGCTTTCGACCTGATGTGCAGTTTGCACCAATGTATATGGCTGATGCTAAAGGCTATGCCGCTGAAGAAGGTTTGGACATCGAGTTCAACCATATGCCCGAAACCGAGGCAGTACAACTCGTGGGAGTTAATGAGCTGCCTTTTGCGATCGTCTCGGGTGAGCAGGTCGTTCTCGCTCGGGCGCAGGGTTTGCCGGTGGTTTATGTCATGGCGTGGTGGCAGGATTACCCTGTGGCAGTTGCAGCCCCGGTTGATTCGGGTATCAGCTCACCGGAGGATCTGGCCGGTCGACGGATTGGCATCCCGGGATTATTTGGTGCTTCCTACATTGGATTTCGCGCCTTGATCGACACAGTTGGATTATCCGAAGATGATCTAACGCTGGATTCGATCGGCTACACCCAGGTTGAAGCGCTCAGTCAAGGCCTGGACGAGGCAATTGTGGTTTATGCCAACAACGAGCCCATTCAACTTGAGAAGCTTGGATATCCAGTTGAGGTGATGCGTGTGGCGGATCATGTGCGCTTGACCTCGAATGGTTTGATCACGAATGAGGAGATCATGCGTGAGGACCCCGAACTGGTACGGCGAATGGTGAGAACACTTTTGCGGGGGATTGAAGCAACCCTCTCCAATCCAGAAGATGCCTATGAGATCTCAAAGGCTTACGTCGATGGTTTGGCGCAAGCCGATCGTGAAGTGCAATATCAGATCCTTATAAGCAGCATTGAATTCTGGCGGGCAGAACAGCCAGGTTACTCTGATCCTCAGGCATGGGCGAACATGCAAGACGTTCTTCTCAATATGGGATTATTAGCAGATTCAATTGATCTTTCGGCCGTTTACTCGAATGAGTATCTCCCCAGCCAACCATGATGCGGTCTAGCGTACCTCTCTTGCAGGTGGATACCTTATCGATGACGTTCCCGAACGGGAATGGTGGGTTAAATGTCCTTGATAACATCCAGTTTACTGCGCAAGCGCAAGAGTTTATCTGTATCGTCGGGCCCTCAGGCTCAGGCAAGACGACGTTATTGAGGATCCTGGGTGGTTTGCTTGAACCCTCGCTGGGCGAAGTTCGTTTTGGCGGGGAACGACTGGATCATCCGCGGCGAAGAATTGGTTTCGTCTTCCAGGAGGCCAACCTCATGCCCTGGCGCACCGCCATCGAAAACATCCTCTTGCCTTTGGAGTTGGAGGGGATTGAATTTGCAGAAGCCCAGGGTAGAGCCTACGAACTCATAGAACTCATGGGGCTGATAGGGTTTGAACATTCCTTGCCCAGAGATCTCTCGGGTGGGATGGCGCAACGTGTAGCGATTGGTCGAGCACTGGTGCACCAACCAGAATTACTCTTGCTGGATGAACCTTTCGGCTCCTTGGATGCCCTCACGCGAGAGCGGATGGGGACGGAATTACTGAGGGTTTGGGAAGCTCAACGAGCTACAGTGATGATGGTTACCCATTCCATCAGTGAAGCTGTGCTCTTGGCCGATCGGGTTCTGGTATTAAGCGAACGTCCGGCGAGAATTGTGCTTGACCTCCCCATCTCCTTGCAAAGGCCGCGCAATCTGGAGCTCAGCTACACACCAGCCTTTGGGCAGCTTGCATCGCAGGTGAGGGCTGCAATCTCAGGCTAATCGTTTTATCTCTAATCTAATAGGAAGCAGGGGCACGATGCATCGTGCCCCTGGGTCACTTTGTCAGGTAGTGTTCTGGATAGGCGCTATTCCTGTTGTGATGTCGCCTGTTTCCTTGCCCGGCGGCGTCGGACAAACCCGCGAATAACCCAGAACGGGATGGAGAGCAACGCCAATACCGGGAGAGCAAAGATGATCAGCCATATTGCAGCATTAGCCAGGAACTGCAACGCGCTGATCAGGGCTTCAAGTGCAGCCTTGGCTGTTCCCTGGGGTTGCCATTTGCCGATCTGAAGGGGTTGCGAGACGACATCTGGGAGTAAATCAATCGTGATCGCAGAGAGTCGGGCCGACTGCTCGAAGTATTGCATTCTGCCCTTGATGACCTCGATCTCCTCACGCACCTGCCGCAAGTTTTGATAAACATTGAGGACATCCTCTGCCTTTGTTAGCGAGCCCATGATCTCCCGCAACTCTTCTTCAGCTGCTTCAAGGTTGCGCAAGCGTGATTCGAGGTCTGTGTACTCCTGGGTGACATCCTGGCCACTGATATTCTCTGAACGCACTTCAACCACGTCTTGCTTGATCTGGTCAAGCGCTTCGTCCAGCCGTTCAGCGGGGACGCGGATCGTTATACTGGCTTGCGTAGCGAAGATACCTTCGGCGAAAGTTGTCTGATAGACATTGGAGTTAACCACGAAGCCATCGAATGCTTCAGCCAGCTTAGCAATTTTTCCTGCTGAGGCGGCGGGGTCCTCAACGACGATGGTTAAGTTGGCATTCCTGATAACAAGCCGCTCGACCACAACGGGTTCATTGGAAAAAAATTCCGATTCGCTGACACTGTCCTCCGCATAGAAGACACCTTCAACGGGTGCTTCAACTTCTACGAGCATGGGTTCGGCCATGTCTCGCCCAGGTGCTGAGGCAAGTTGGGCGGCACCACATGCGCCGAGTAGTAGCGTTGAGATGATCAAGATTGGGATCATAGGTTGATGCTTCATACTGTCCTCCGGTTGTCCAATAGGTTTTCTTACTGGTTGGACGTCTAAAACTTCCGGAAAGTTCCCGTCTACCAGCCTGCCATCAAGCGTAAGGCCTGGCGCTCAGGTAGCCCTGCCTCGAGAATGCGTTCCTGAACCTTTTTGATGTCATATTCAACCCGATGCATTTCCCAGGTCTCAGCCTCCGTGTCGAGCACGCCATAGGACGCTCGGGGGTCGCCATCGCGTGGTTGTCCTACGGACCCCGGATTGAGAATCATACGTGGTTTGAGTTCCATCGGTTCCTGCCACTGAACCGGACGAGGAAGGGCAAAGGATTCGGGGAAGGGTCGTTGAAAGATAATCGGCAGATGTGAGTGGCCAACGAAGCAATAATCCGTTGAAAAGGCCTCAAAGTTACGATCGGCGGTATTGGGATCAAGGATATATTCCCACACGGGCTGATTGGGGCTGCCGTGCGCAAGGGTATAACCTTCCAGCGCAACTTTACTTGGCAGGGTGTTGAGATAGGCATGATTTTGTTCGCTGAGGACAGTTTGTGTCCAGGCAACGACGGCGCCAGCGTCGGAATTAAAGCGTGAAAGCGGAATCTCACCGAGGACTGCTTGATCGTGGTTTCCTATTAGACTTAGGGAGTTGGGAAGGCTTGCAACGAGCTCTATACACTCATTTGGATCTGGCCCGTAGCCGATCAGGTCACCAAGACACCAGACGGCTTCCTGATCCTTTGCATGTTCTAGGACGGCTTCAAGCGCGGTCAGGTTAGCATGGATATCAGAGATGATCAATACGCGCATGGAAGGATAGTAGCACGGAGCCGTGCCCCTGTGAAGAGCAATGCTTGTTGGCCACCTACCCCTGACGTATAATCGCGATCAAATCATGCCGATTCTTGAAGGGCAAAGCTTAGATTTCCTCAGTCACAGTCCCGAGCAGACCGTGCGATTAGGGGTTCGCCTGGGTGAGTTAATCCAGCGCGGGGACGTGATCTGTCTATCCGGTGACCTGGGCTCAGGGAAGACAACCCTTGCCCAGGGGATTGCTCGGGGGTGGGGCTCATTAGATCAAGTGACCAGCCCATCCTTCATCCTGATTAACGAATACCGGCGTGCTGACAACCAAAGGCTTTTTCACCTAGATGCTTTTCGCATGAATGCTGTGATCGAAGCTGATTTGCTCGGGTTCCATGAACTTTTAGACTCGGTAGGAAGTCTTGTGATTGAGTGGCCAGAACGTATCCAGGAACTTCTCCCTGCGGACCATCTCTGGGTCAGTTTGCGCTGGGTAGATGAATTACGCCGTGGCCTGAACTTTATCGCGCGAGGCAACCGCTATGAACATGTTTTGGAAGCCTTTCGAACGGCTGCCTTCGGACAATGACGATGTTGCTTGCGATTGACACATCTACCCAGATGATCGGCATAGGCTTGCATGATGGCAAGCAGATATTGAGCGAGTATCTCTGGCGGGGTATTGGCCGGCACACCATCGAGCTAGCACCGCAAATTGCGATGATGATGCGCAGGGTCGAAGTAAAGACGGGTGATCTGGAATCTGTTGCGGTCGCCCTAGGTCCGGGTTCCTATACTGGTTTAAGGATTGGTCTGGCTTTGGCAAAGGGCCTTGCTCTCTCGCGCGGTCTTAAAATCATGGGTGTGCCTACCTTCGATGTTATCGCCTACCGTCAGCCGCAGAGCCCTCAACCGCTTTTCGTCGCTCTTGAAGCCGGTCGCGGCCGCATCGTCGGGATGTGGTACAAATGGAGCCGCAAGAGTTGGCGCCCAGAAGGTGAACTGCAATTGAAAACCTGGAAACAGTTCGTAAAGGAAACCAGCGAGGCGTGTAGCGTTTGTGGGGAAATCGATCCACAAGCACGAGGGTTACTGCGGGATCAGGAGAGGTTCAGCATTGGATCGCCGGCAAGCTGTCTACGTCGGCCTGGCGACCTAGCCGAAATCGCACTGGAGCGGATGCGATCGAAGCGGCGCAAGAAAGCACAAGCCGTTATACCCATATACAGTGCGGCACCATGACACGCCGAAAGACAGACGAGCTAAATGGCAGGATCACCTTTCGGCCGATGCAACTTCATGATGTCGCTGTGGTTGCGGAAATCGATAGAGTATCCTTCCCGACCCCTTGGTCGGAGACCACCTACCGTCAAGAACTACGGACAAACATCGCAGCTTATCTGTACGTTGCCGTGGATAGTGCGATGGCAGAGCTTGACTCACAAATTGTGGGATATATCGGTTTCTGGTTTATTGCCGACGAAGCGCACATCAGCACCATCGCCGTGCACCCTGATCGCCGCCGCCAAGGGCTCGGCAGATTGATACTGGACTATGCGCTAGATCAAGCCCGAACTTTGGGAGCTCATTTGGTCACGCTCGAAGTACGCGAGAGTAACCAGGCTGCCATCCACCTGTATGAGCAATTTGGTTTTGAAGTCAGGGGTCGGCGCCCAGGGTATTACCGGGACACGGATGAGGACGCATTGATCATGTTCAAAGATGGCTTAGATCTTTACGAGCATGGTACAAGGGAGAAAACCAGTGAGTGTTGAGGAAACGCTAATCCAAATTGGAGAAGAAGTATCGTCCTGCACTG
>JBFFQB010000055.1:0-22001 GCA_041573795.1 Anaerolineales bacterium | reverse complement strand
GTCGGGACGGATAGAAAGGCTGCCAGGTCGCGCGTGCCCTGTTGTTCGTGGTGGTCAATGAACGGGGAGAGTCCGGGCTCCTCGGCTTCCCAGCCCCAGCTGACGATGAGCGGTTCAAGAAAGTCTTGCACTTTGTGGCGGGCGTACAGGAAAGCGGAACCCTTGGGGGCACAGAGCCACTTGTGACAGGCGCCAGCATAGAAATCGGCGCCCAAGGAATCGAGATCTATATCGATCTGACCCGGCGTATGGGCGCCATCAATGATGGTGAGGATGCCCTGCGCCTGAGCGCGCCGGCATACTTCCTCCACCGGGAAGCGGATCGCCGTCGGGCTGGTGATGTGGCTGAGGAAGATCGCGCGCGTGCGCGGGTTCACCTTTTCCCATAGGCGATCAACCACCTCTTGGCGGTCCGAAAGTGGCAGGGGGATCTTGGCCTGAAGGTAGCGGGCGTCGCGCCGGGCGCAGATGAAACGCCAGGTGCGGTCCATGGCGCCGTATTCGTGATCGCTGGCCAGCACCTCGTCCCCGGGTTTCAAATCCAGGCTGCGGGCGACGACGTTCAGCGCTGTTGTCGGGTTGGGGAAATACACGACCTCATCGGCATGGCAGCCCAAGTAATCCGCCAGGGCAGCGCGCGCCTCCGCTAGCAATCCTTCCGCCTTGCGGGCCAGGAATGCAGCCGGCTCACGTTCCAATTCGAGCTGCCAGCGTTGATAGGTTTCAAACACCGGCTTGCTGCAAGCGCCAGCCAACCCATGATTGAGGTAGGTCACTTCCGGATCGAGCAGGAACATATCTTTCATGGTGACTCCACGTATGAGACCCGCTTTCATGCGGCTGCTGTCCTCAGCCGTGCGCCCTATTCTGACAGGATTCGCTTGTGGCACGCAAGCCCAGTTGATGCTAAGGTGTCACAGAAGGTGAGACGCACACGTTATAGCGTTGAAGCACGATCACAATCTTTACTATGTTGGCGTGCTGATGTCTTCACCGAGCGACCTGATTCCTTGTGAGAGGCAGCCATGATAGTCAAACAAAGCTTTAAGTTCACCTTGATCACACTTCTGATGGTGATTCTCGGGGCGGCATGTACACCCACCCCTGTTTGCGACCCGGTGTATATCGTCAACAAGACGGTCGACACGAATGACGGGGTCTGTAGTGGCACGGATTGCTCATTGCGCGAGGCGGTGGGCAACGCCAATCTCTGCCCTGGCGCACAGACAATTCAGCTGCCGGCGGGACACTACCCGCTCACGCTGGTGGGAGCCGGGGAGGATCTCAACGCGACCGGAGACCTGGATATTACCGATGACCTGACAATTCTAGGGGACGGGGTGCCATCGATCAGCGGTGAGAACCAGGACCGCATCTTCGAGATCTTCAATCCGGCTGTCGTGACGCTCGATTTGTTGATCTTGATCAACGGCAGTGAACAGCTCGGCGGGGCTGTTTACAACCACGCAACGACGACGATAGGCCGCAGTTCGATTCATACCAACGTGGCTGTGGTTCCGCCGGGTGGGTCGGGAAGCTCCGGGGGAGGGGGGATTTTCAACGAAGCGGGGAGTTTGACGCTGAACAATACCCAGGTTTTTGGCAACGTCGCTGATTTGGGCGGCGGCATCCACAATTTTGCTACGGCTTCGTTAACCTTGGATAATGTTCTGCTGCAAGGGAATGTCGCCAATCAAACCGCTGGTGGCTTATGGAATAACTTTGCCTCCAATGCCACATTGACAGATGTGGAGTTGCGCGAAAATGAAGCGTCAAATAACGCCGGTGGAATCTACAACGCCGGCCATCTCGAAGGAGATTTGCTGACACTTGCTGAGAATGTCGCCGGGCTGGACGGTGGTGGTCTCTATGTCGACAATGATGGCGAAACTTTTCTCTATGATGCCTGGTTCACGAACAATAATGCCAGCGCAGGCGGCGCTGTCTACAACCAGGGTTTAACACACCTCTATCGCAGTGGTATGAACAACAACTCCGCCCTTGGCGGTCTTGGAGGAGGCGCCTATAACAATGTGGCCGGGTTGCTCTTCCTGCAAAATACCACCGTCAGCGCGAACATGATCAACGCACCGCCCGGTCTGCCGGGAGGATCCGGGATCTTTAACATCGGTGATATGCGCTTGGAATTCGTCACCGTTGCCTACAACAATCGCGACGGTCTGCGCAACGATGCCGGCGGCATGATGACGATCCGCAGCAGCATCGTGACCTATCATGCGCAGGATAACTGTACCGGATCAACGCCGATGGGGCCGTCGCAGGGCTATAACATGGAGGATCAAGACACCTGCAACATGATCGAACCTTCCGACCAGGTCAACACCGATCCCATGCTCGCAGCGTTGGCGTCGAACGGGGGCAACGGCTTGAGCCATATGCTTAACCCGGGCAGCCCGGCAATTGACTCAGGCGACCCGGATAAATGCATTGCGGAGGATCAGCGCAGCGTAGCAAGGCCCCAGGGGGTGGAGTGTGACCGAGGCTCAATTGAGGTCGAGAGCGCTACCCTGGGCCCGCCTCCTACCCCGGTTCCCACGCCTACATCCGCTCCGGCAACATTGGGGACCGTCACGGGAGCTGTGTGTTATCCCTCCGAAGGAATCCCACCGATGGACCTGTATTTCCTGAATATCGGCACACAAACCGCCTTTTCCTTCCCTCATACCGACGGGTCAACAAGTTACAGCGTTGATCTTGATCCAGGGACATACGTGGCCTATGCCTATCCACAAGCAATCAATATCGGCGGTTCTTATTCGCAGGCCGTTCTCTGCGGCCTAACCGTCAACTGCACCGATCACAGCCTGGTTGAATTCGATGTGCTGGCCGGGCAGGTGACCGCTGACATCGACATATGCGACTGGTATGGCGAGCCGGATGATGTACCTCTGCCTTCCGGCGAGATGCCAGCACAGCCCTCAACACCGCTGATTCGATTTGTGACGAATGCCTTCTGCCGCAAGGGTCCGAGTACAGAGTATGATACGGCAGCTGCGTATGAACAGGGTCGGGAGGAGGAGTTGATCGGACGCAGCGAACCCGGCCGCCCGCTCTGGTGGTATACAGCGCTGCGCTGTTGGGTATCAGACTCGACGGGAGAAACCAAAGGGCCAGTGGATGAATTGCCAATTTACCCAGCGCTGCCACTGCCTGAACCCGTCTCGCCGCCCGAAAGCCCTGCACGCCTCAACCTTTCGGATTTCATTTGCGACTCCAAACTGTACCGGGTTTCGATCGAGTGGCTCGATCGAGCTGATGACGAAGATGGTTACCGGGTGTATCGCGATGGAGCCCTGATTGCCACGCTGGGGGCAAACGCGAATGGTTATACCGATGACCCTCCCCGGCCAGGACCGCACACCTACGGTGTCGAAGCCTTTAACGAGGGTGGTGCCTCGACGCGTGAGACCATCTCGGATCAGGGTTGTGTGGTGATCAATTAGCTTACTGATCTGGAATTCCATGACAGGATGAATAAAAGGGCGGTCCATATGGACCGCCCTTATGTCATCTGAGGTTTAAATCGAACCCGTTAGGGTAAATAGCTCACGGGATTCACCCTGCCCCAGGTTTCGCTTCGCATCTCGAAGTGCAGGTGAGGTCCGCTCGAATTGCCGGTCACGTCCATGGTGCCGATCAAGTTGCCCTGGAAAACAGCTTGGCCGCAACCGACATTAATCGTGTCAAGATGAGCGTAAAGGGTTTGCCAGCCATTGCCATGATCGATCACGACGACATAGCCGTAGCCATAATTGTTCCAGCCAGAGTAAACCACAACGCCATCGTCGGAAGCGTAGATGGAGACTCCAATACTCCCACCAATATCGACAGCCTCATGCAAACCGGGCACATAGACGTAGCCCGAGACCCATGTGGCCGATGTGGGCCATCCGAAGAAGCCGTCGCCAATCGGGCCGCTGTAAAGGGAACCACAGTAGCCAGGTCCTAGGATACTGGCAGCTGCGGGGTTGGCGCGCGTGATCGAGACCATTTGCCAGCTTGGTAGGTCTCGCTTCCCCTCCGGGATCATAACCAGCGTTCCTGGAGCGATCCCGGGATCTTCAAAATCAATGCTGTAAGAGAGGTTATTGCCGGGCCAATCCAGGATTTCCTCGGGCGTGGTGCGGAACTCTTTAGCAACCTTGGAGATATTGTCGCCCTCCTGCCATTCGTGCAAGGCGCCATCAATCGGTGGGATGTTGAGTTCCTGTCCGGGCTGAATGGTGTGGGGATCGCCTTCCATCGTTTCCCAGTTACCCCATACGACGCTTTCGGGTTTGATACCGAATTTATCGGCGATGCCAAAGAGCGTATCGCCGCGCTGGACCAAATAGCTAACCACCTCCATGCGCGGCCGGTCGGGAACGATCGTGTGCAGATCTATCACTCGCTGCAAGCCTGCGTTTTTGTTCACTGGGTCAAAATCTGGCAGCAGGGAGGGATCGATCTCGCTGGTTTCGACCGCTGCGCCCAGGGTTTCGGGTGCATCGATTGAGGCTTGTTCAAGGTCGGGCTCTGATGAGGGTGCTACAGTACAAGCACTCAGCGCCACGAGCAGTGCAGCTGCATAGAAAATTAAGAACGTGTGTTTATTCGATTCGCTCAAGAAGAAATACCTAGATTTTGACATACTAACTCCGGCGCAAGATGATATCAGGCCGGTGGAGCACGGTCAAGAGAGTGTTGCGCGCAGGGTGTTGCTACGTGTAACCGTGGCATTTTTCTTGCAATTCTTGAGGTATTCAAATGCCATCGATCGCGGCTGTACCTGGTTTCCTATTTATCTTCGAGGTTCGATCGGGCAAGATCATAAAGTCTGTATCCGGATTATGTCGATGCGAATGACGCGCAATCGCTGGATCATCATCGCTCTTCTCTGCTCGGCGCTTCTTCCTAGCTGTGGTATGCCCGCGCGTGCTGCAGAACCCGAGTTTGCGTTTGAGCCTGCCTCGCCTGATACAGAGGTTGACCTGCAGCCACCAGTGGCGATCCAAGTGCCGGATGAGCCGAGCACTGCTCCAGCCGCCAGCGCGGCGAGGGAAGCCGCCCTGAATTCTTCCCCGATGCTGGTCCAGATTCCCACCGCGTTGCCCACTCCTGATTTCGATTGGCGGCCGCCGCCTTACCCGCCACCATGGGCGCTAACTCCCTGGGATCATTTTTACCTCGGCCGGCCGATCCCTTCGAATGAGGTTAATTGGCCAAACGCTCAATATCGCTATGGGAGCACCTTGCTTGGGATTGAGGATCTCCATACCGGCATCGATATCAGTGCTGCACGCTATACACAGGTTGTGGCTACTGGCTCTGGAGAAGTTGTTTGGGCTGGCTATGGGCTATATCGGGGAATCGAGGATCGCTCCGATCCTTACGGTATATCTGTCGCCATTCGGCATGACTTTGGCTATGAGGATCAACAGCTATACACCGTCTATGCCCATCTTGGATCCGTCGAGGTATGGCGCGGGCAGCGGGTAGAGTTGGGCGATGTTTTGGGTATGGTGGGGGAGACAGGTGATTCAAGTGGTCCACACCTGCACTTCGAAGTGCGGCTTGGCGAAAATCGCTACTTCAATACCCGCAATCCCGAGCTATGGATTGTTCCGCCGGAGGGTTGGGGGGTGCTCGCAGGGCGACTCGAGAACACCTACGGGCGCCCGCTGTTCGAGTTCTTGCTTCAAATCCGTTCGTTGGAAACGGGGCAGAGCTGGAATGTGTGGTCCTATGCCGAAGAGGCTACCCTGCATCCAGATACGTATTTCAACGAAAACTTCGCCATTAGCGACTTGCCTGCTGGCCCCTATGAGGTACAGATCAATTTTGCGGGGCGAACGCACACGGCACAGTTTTATTTGGAACCCGGCAGGGTGAATTACATCGAATTTCGTGGCAGAAATGGTTTTGCTGTGGATGCAACCCCGGCATCCATAGAGTAAGTTGCGCACGAACCCCCCCAATAAAACGCTTCCGGCAGGCTTGCCTGCCGGATTATTAATTAAACGCCATAACGGAGTTTGTCAGATGTGATAGGTGACGGAAAAGTGTGTGACACCTGACACATGGACCAAAGCAAGCGCGCGCCTAATATAAGGTATACCTAACTTATAGTTAGAGGGCAACCTTAGTTGCCGCACGGGGGCCGCCATGGTGGAGCGTCATCATTTCAGTGAAAGTGTAGAGATGTATCTGAAGACCATCGCTGAACATTCGGCTGTTGGGGAGGTTGTGCCGGTGACCGCACTGGCGGAGGATTTATTGATCTCTACAGTTTCGGCCAGCGAGATGGTCCATAAGCTCGAAGCTCAAGGTTTGGTACAGCACCTGCCTTACAAAGGCGTCCGCTTAACGGCGGAGGGCGCACGCAGGGCTAATATCGTCCTGCGCCGCCATCGATTGTGGGAGCGCTTTCTCACCGATCAGCTCGGTCTTTCATGGGAGAAGGCGTACGAGTTCGCTTGTGAGCTGGAACATGCCACCGATGAAGTCGTCGTTGATGCACTATCAAAATTCTTGGGATCGCCAGAATCCTGCCCCCATGGCAATCCCATCCCCTCCGCAGATGGAGAGGTGGATCCACCCGAGGGCGTTTGTCTTGTAGACATGGCTCCGGGAGAGAGCGGATCGATTGTATGTATACAAAACCCATCACCGGGCCTGTTGCAGTATGTGGAGGAAAAGGATCTTCGACCCGGAACGAAGCTTCAGATCAATGCCGTTGAGCCATTTGAAGGCCCCATTTCAGTCAGCTTGGGAAGTGAACGACTCAGCCTCGGGCGGAAAGTTGCCGGGCATATTATCGTCGCCGTTGAGTAGCTTGAGAGGCAGCTAGATGAAGGCGCGATTGGCAGAGAGGGAAGAGTTCGCTCCTATTCTGGCACTCAATGAAGTCGAGCAGGGCTGGAAGGTCGAGGTGGTCGCCTATCGTTCCAACGGGCGTAGAACACAGCGCCTTGCAGAATTAGGTTTCACGCCGGGCACTCCAGTTCGCATCCTTCGGCGAGCGAGGTATCAGCCAATGCTCGTGTGCGTGCGCGGCACGCGTCTAGCGATTGACCAAGAGACAGCCGCGTCACTATTTGTGCGCGTTCTCCAGAAATCTGTGAGGGCTGTCCAGGGCGGTCGGGGTTGGAAGCGGCATTTTCGTCGTCGCAGGAGCGGAAGCAGACATGAAGGCACATAAAGTTGCCGGGCATTTTTCCCTGGTGACAGGATGGATGAGGGTGGCCTTGATTCTATGTCCGATCTAACCGTTGCGCTTGCCGGGAACCCAAATGCGGGGAAGACGACAGTATTCAACGCCATCACAGGATCGCGTCAGCATGTAGGAAATTGGCCAGGCAAAACCGTGGAAAGGAAACAAGGGGTTTGGCGGACGGATGGCAGGGAGATCACCGTCATCGATCTTCCAGGGACTTACAGCCTCACAGCTTACACGGTTGAAGAGATCATCGCTCGTGATTACCTGCTTTGCACACCCCCAGATGTTGTGATCGTCGTCATTGATGCTGCTCACCTTGAACGCAATCTGTACTTGCTGGTCCAGGTGCTCGAGATGCGACTGAAGACCATCCTTGCGTTAAATATGATCGACATCGCCGCTTCGAAAGGTGTGGCGATCGACCTACCAGCCCTATCTGCGAGGTTGGATAATATCCCGGTTGTGCGAGTAGTTGCCACGAAAGGGCAGGGTCTGGAAGAGCTAGGGGAGACGGTGCTGAGAGTATCGGGGACGATGAAAGAAGCAAGCGGTAAATGGGTACGAGAATGACTTCAGACCCAACACCTGGATGGACAGTCGATTACGGCCCCGTGCTTGAGAAAGAAATCGGGCGCATTCAACAGGTCATCCAAAAGAACAATCAAATCGCCAGCGATTTCACACCTCGCTGGCTGGCGATAAAGCTCCTTGAAGGCGATCAGGAGCTAGCGACGCGCCTGGCAGCATACGATGGCGCTGACGAAGTTCTACATTCTCTACAAATGAGTTTAGCTGTCCTGGAGCCCAACCTACCTAATGGGATTGAGATCGCCATCGCCGATAAGCGCTATGCCTTTGTTGGCGCCGTGGTTGCAGACACGCTGACGCAGCCGGAGTCACAGGCATCGCTCTCAGAGTGGGTGGATCGTGTTGTCACCAGTCCAATCTTTGGGTTCCCGATTTTTCTGGTCGTGATGTACCTGGTGTTCAATCTGGTTGTCAACATCTCAGCCCCCTATCTTGATTGGATCGATGCGACGATCAGTGGTCCGATCACGGCCTGGGTGGGCAATATCCTGCTGCTGGCCAGGGCTCCAATGTGGTTGCGGGGGTTGATACTGGATGGAATCATTGCCGGTGTGGGTGGGGTGTTGGTGTTTGTCCCAGGGCTCATCGCCTTGTTCCTCTTCATCGCCATCCTCGAAGATAGTGGGTATTTAGCCCGGGCGGCGTTTGTTATGCATCGACTCATGGGCCGTGTTGGGTTGAGCGGGAAAAGTTTTGTGGCGCTCATACTGGGCTTTGGCTGTGCGGTTCCTGCTATCTATGCCACTCGCACATTGGACACGTTTCGTGAGCGCGTCCTCACAGGGCTCATCGTGCCGCTTATGTCCTGCGCCGCGCGGCTACCGGTCTACGTCGTCTTCGGGATCGCGTTTTTTGGGAGAAACGCAGACATTGTTGTGTGGGGGCTATATGCGTTTGGAATTGTCGTTGCGGCAATTTCGTCGTGGGTGCTTTCCCAGACTATTCTTAAGAAAAAAGACCAGCACAATAGTTTTCTGCTCGAATTGCCTTCGTACAGAGTTCCCTCGGTGCGCAGCTTATGGCGTTATGTCTCCCAGCGCACGGGCGGATTCCTCCGTAATGCGGGGACGGTGATCCTGGCGGCATCGATCGTAATCTGGCTGCTGCTCAGCCTCCCGCTGGGCGTTAGCAACCTGCGCCAGAGCTGGTTCGGAGAGATCAGTGCCGCGATCTCCCCTGCACTTGCTCCAGCCGGGTTTGGCACCTGGGAGACGAGTGGTTCGCTTGTCACCGGGTTGATTGCTAAAGAGGTGGTTGTTTCGACCATGTCACAAATCTATACCGGGCGTGACTCGGCCAATGCCAGGACAAGCATCGGCTTTGGGGAAGGAGTGCAAGAAATTGGGTACGGTTTCTTCACAGCCACCCGGGAAGCCGGGATAGCCATGGTTGCAACCGTGGCGCCATTTATCCCCTTGGGGGATTTGGAGCAGGAAGTCGCAGTGGACACTGAACTGGGTTTAGCACTGCAACGAGTTTTCACGCCGCTCTCCGCACTTACCTTCCTGGTATTTGTGCTGCTTTACGTCCCCTGTGTTGCGACCCTTGGCACCATTCGCAGTGAATTTGGGGCCCGCTGGGCTATTTTCTCGGCCATCTATCAAACCAGCATCGCCTGGATCATGGCCGTTGTGGTATTCCAATTTGGGTCCCTCCTGGGCTACGTGTGAGGTAGGCGTGCTTTCCCAGATTCTGCAGACGCTGCGTGGTGCCCCTCAGCCGCTGTGCGCCGAGACTCTTGCGCAGAGGATGGGAAAAAGTGCAGTTGTGATGACAGCCATGCTGGACGAGCTGGCTTTAATGGGGGAGGTGCAGGTCGAGCTTGGTGAGAGTGAATGTGGATTGTGTCAGCTAAAATCGTTGTGCAGCCTCCCGACACAATCCGTCCCCCTCTATCGTCTCACTGATGACAAGCGCAGGGCAAGGGCAGCTACGATCGAACACCTCGACGAGACAATATGACGATGAGTACAACACTCTATTCCTGGAACGTAAACGGTTTGCGGGCTGCTCAGCGCCATGGCTTTGAAGACTGGTTGAAGCAGGTGCAGCCGGACATCCTGGGGGTGCAAGAGACGAAGGCGCAACCAGAACAGCTTGCCGCGTCACTGCGTGACCCTGAGGGCTACCAGAGCTTCTGGTCTGCAGCCGAGCGTAAGGGGTACAGTGGTGTGGGAATGTATAGCCGCCTGAACCCAGTTAGCATAGAGTATGGTTTGGGAGAGCAGGCCTTTGATCGGGAAGGCCGGACGATCCTGGCCGACTTTGATCGTTTCGTCTTTATCTGCTCCTACGTTCCGAATGGCTCACGCGACCATAGCCGTGTGCCCTTCAAGATGGCCTATAAAGCCTCCCTGCTGGAGATCTGTAACCAATTACGCGGTGAAGGCCGGGCCATCGTCCTTTGTGGGGATATCAACACTTCGCACCGTGAGATAGATCTGGCTCGCCCCAAGCAAAATGCCAACCATACCGGATTCTTACCGGAGGAGCGTGCCTGGATCGATGAATTTCTCTCGTACGGATACATCGACACCTTTCGGGCGCTTCACCCGGATGAGGAAATTTATAGCTGGTGGGCATACTGGGGTGGCGCCCGTGAACGCAATGTTGGGTGGCGCCTGGATTATTTTTTCGTCTCCCCGGATCTGCGTCCGCATATCCTGGCGGCCGAGATCCACACCGACGTTTTCGGATCGGATCACTGCCCCGTGAGCCTGACTCTCGATTTCTAACGTCTGCAACCAAAAGCGCAACGGTTTCCCCTCTCAAGCCCTGCAGCCTGGTGTCTTGACAAGGCGCAAACAAGAGGGCACAATAGTGTTTCTAAACCGGAACACTATTGATGCGCGACCTTATCACGGAGCTTAGCCAGATAGGATTTACCGAATATGATGCCAGGATCTACCTGGCATTATTGAGTCATCACCCTGCTACGGGATACCAGATCAGCAAAGAATCGGGCGTACCGCGTTCCATGGCCTACGAATCGCTAGCGCGCCTGGCGGGACGCGGCGCGGTCCTCAAGAGCAGCAGTGGCAAGACCACCGCTTATCGCCCTTTACCGCCCGACGTGCTCCTGGCGCGCCTTCAAGATGAGCATGAAACCAGGGTGCGCAAATTGAGCGACGGGATGAGTCGGTTGTTTGCAGCCCAGGCGGCGGATGCGCTGTGGAGCATCGATACGCGAAGCGCAATTCTGGCGTATGCCACCGAAATGATCCGTTCAGCCGAGGCGGAGCTCATGCTGGTGCTCTCTGACCAGGATATCCCTGAACTTGAAGCGGTGCTGAAGGCCGCCAATGCTCGTGGTGTTCAAGTGCGCTTTGTGCTTACCGGTACGGCGGATCCAGGATTTGGTGAGGTGGTGTACCACCCTCCGCGAGAGAGCGAGCTACAAGAGCTGACCGGGAGTCTGGTCATTGTAGTTGACAGTCGCGAAGCCCTTATCGCAGGTGGAGACGATGCGTCGAGCGCGACGGTGACCACCAACTCAAAAATGGTCCTGCTCGCCCGCCAATTTATCTGGATGGAATTATTTGCGCAGCGGATCTATGCCCGCATCGGGGCAGATTTACTGGAGCATCTTGAGCCAGAAGACCGTCAGGTGCTGGAAGGATACTCCCAGATTGAAGGAGTGAAGAAGCGATGATTCCTTCCCTCAGTGAAACGATCCTCGCCGGGGTGATCACCATGCTTGCCAATGGGATTGGGGGGCTACCTTTTGTCTTCGTGCGTGAGTTCCCGATTATCCTGGCGCGACTCGGCTGGTCGATCGCCGGTGGCATGATGCTTTCTGCCTCGGTCTTCAACTTGATCATCCCTGGCGTGAGTGATGGTGGCATTACGCCGGTTGCGATCGGCGTGCTGCTTGGCACGGTGCTGTTTGGCATCGCCGCCGAGCGCATCGGTCACTCCGACATCAATATGGAAGGTTTGAGCGGCGAAAGCGCCAAACGGATTGCGCTGGTACTGGGCACAATGTTTTTCCACAGCTTCCCCGAGGGGCTTGCCATTGGTGTGGCTTTCGGCTCGGGCGAGATTGGTTTGGGTTTACTGATAACCATTGCGATCTCGATTCATAACATCCCCGAAGGGATTGCCGTCTCGTTACCGCTTAAAGCGGCGGGTGTTAGCGGATGGCGCTGCGTTGGCTGGGCGATTTTTTCCGGTATCCCGCAGCCACTTGCAGCGATCCCGGCTTACCTGGCCGTGATCGCCTTTCGACCGATCCTGCCCTATGCCTTTGGCGTCGCCGCCGGGGCGATGTTCTACCTGGTGCTGAGCGAGATGATTCCTGAGAGTCGTGCCAATGAAGCTCAGCGACAATCCAGCGCCTTGGCCGCCATGAGCGGCTTCTTGGGCATGATGTTCCTGCAAAATGTCATCACGATTTAATATAAACCCACTTGAAATTTAGGCTAAACTAATATATATATAGTAGTAATTAGGCGACCACTACGATTTTTGATTCGGGTGGGGCGGCTGGTGGACAGGAAGGGTTCGTTTCCTTTCGAGCCCCGACGCCTACTATGATAGGGATATCGATAAGACATGAATTCGAGAAGGGAAAAATATGGTTGACCCAGCACTTGCACTGATCATTGCGCTCGGCATCCTGGGTGTGAGCCTGATCCTCTTTCATCCCGAGCGTGGTTTGGTGCCCAGATGGCGCAGTTCGCTTCGAAGTAGCGAACGCGTACGCCGTGAGGATGCCTTGAAACATATTCATCGTTGTGAGGTCTATTCGCGCCATGCCAGCCTGGAGAGTCTGGCCGGCGCCCTGAATTTAGGCGTTAATGAAGTTGCCTCGCTGATCGCAGATATGCAACACGCCGAGTTGGTCACCCAGGAGAATGGCGCCCTTCGGCTCACACCAACGGGTCGCGAATCTGCACTACACATCCTGCGCGCCCATAGGCTCTGGGAGCGATATCTTGCTGATCAAACCGGCTATGGCCAGACAGAGTGGCACGATCAGGCGGATCAGCTTGAACATCAGATGACACCAGAACAGATCGATGATCTGGCGGCTCAACTGAGCTTCCCAACCCATGACCCACACGGCGATCCAATTCCCGGCGTGGATGGAGATTGGGTTGCCCACGGCGGGGCTCCATTGGACGGCGCTCAGGTCGATCAACCGCTGCGCATCGTGCACATCGAAGATGAACCGGAAACGGTGTACGCACAAATTGTGGCCGAGGGGCTCTACCCCGGTATGACTGTGCGCCTGATTGAAGTTAACTCCAAGCGCATCCGCTTCTGGGCCGCGGGGGATGAGCACACTGTTGCGCCGATTGTGGCGGCCAATATCTCTGTACGGGCACTTGAGACAGAAGAGACCATTCTAGAAGGTCGCCCGCTGGTTGATTTGGCGCCGGGAGAAGATGCCAAGATCGTCGGGATTGCTCCCATGATCCGCGGCTTGGAGCGCAGGCGTTTGCTGGATCTTGGTCTGCTGCCCGGGACGCTGATCAGGGCTGAGTATGAGAGCCCTCAGCGGGATCCAACGGCCTATCGAGTACGCGATTCATTAATCGCTTTACGCGACGAGCAGGCACAATCGATCATTGTTAAATCTTTGGAGGCGGTGTGAGCGAAGATATTCTGCCGGTAAAGAGCCAGGGCTGTGAAGGCTGCCCGGCCCACCACGCTGCCAACCTGCTCAAGCTGGGCGTGGATATGCAAGATTGGGATTATGTTGTGGCATTGGCTGGCAATCCCAATACGGGTAAAAGCACCGTATTTAATGCCTTGACAGGGTTGCGGCAGCATACGGGCAATTGGCCCGGCAAGACGGTTACCCGTGCGGAGGGGGGCTTCGAGTATGCGGACGATCGTTTCAAGCTGGTGGACCTCCCCGGAACCTACTCACTCCTTTCGACGACGCTGGATGAAGAGATTGCGCGTGATTTCATCCTGTTTGGCCAACCGGACGTAACCGTGGTGGTGGCCGATGCCACACGGCTTGAGCGCAACCTCAACCTGGCGCTGCAGGTGATGGAGATTACCGAGAGGGCGGTTCTCTGTCTGAACTTGATGGATGAAGCTGAGCGCCATAAATTGGAAGTCGATCACCGCCGCCTGGCGCGCGATCTGGGCATTCCCGTCGTCCCAACCTCGGCACGCTACGGCCGTGGCCTGGATGAACTCGTAGAGACGATTCATCAGGTAGCCAGTGGACAGGTGCGACCTAAACCGCGTCGCATTCAAACGCTCCCGCCCGAACTCGAACACTCTGTTCGTAAGCTGGAGCAAGAGGTCAGGATGCAGTACCCCGACCTGCCCAACACACGCTGGGTCGCTCTGCGCTTACTCGATGGTGATGAGCGTATCCGAGAAGCAATCTTGAGAGGCGAGTTGGGCGACTTGAGCAGCGGTGATCCAGAGAACCGGGTCAACCGTGACCTGGCAGTGGAGGTGGCTTGATGGAAACCTCCAGCAATGTGAATCCAGAAAGACTGCTCACGCAAGCCCGGACGCTGCGCTGGGAAGTGGGTGCTAACATCCACGAACAGCTTGTAGAAGCACTTTACACCGATGCGGCCCGCATTGCCGATCGTGCCGTTGTAAGACCCGATAAACCCAGCCGCTTCGATCTCGATCGAACGCTCGATCGCCTCGTCACCAGCAGGATCTGGGGTTTCCCGATTATGCTACTGCTCTTCACGCTGGTCTTCTGGCTTACAATCACGGGAGCCAATGTGCCCTCCGGATGGCTGGCGACGCTACTGCTCGATACCGTTTACCCGCTGCTCAAATCAGGCGCTGCGATGATCGGTATCCCCTGGTGGCTTGATGGTTTGGTGCTCGATGGTATGTATCTGGCGACAGCCTGGGTTGTGAGCGTGATGCTGCCTCCCATGGCGATCTTCTTCCCCCTCTTCACGCTGCTTGAAGATTTTGGCTACCTTCCCCGTCTGGCGTTTAATTTGGATCACATCTTCAAACGCGCTGGCGGCCACGGTAAACAGGCGTTGAGCATGATGATGGGGTTTGGCTGCAACGCTGCAGGCGTCATTGCAACACGCATCATTGACAGTCCGCGAGAGAGGCTGATTGCCATCATCACCAACAACTTTGCCCTATGCAACGGCCGCTGGCCGACACAGATCTTGATCGCCACCATTTTCCTGGGAGGACTGGCTCCGGCCTATCTAGCCGGATTAGTTTCGGCCTTAAGTGTTGTCGCCATCACTCTGTTGGGCGTGTTGTTTACCTTTGTCGTTTCCTGGGGCTTATCCCGCACCGTACTGAAAGGCGAGGCTTCGACCTTCAGCCTTGAGCTTCCGCCATACCGGCCGCCGCGAATTCTGCAGACGATTTACACCTCGATCATCGATCGCACACTTTATGTGCTCTGGCGTGCAGTTGTCTTCGCCTTGCCTGCAGGTGCGGTTATCTGGCTGAGCGCCAACCTTCAGGTTGGTGGTGTGAGCATAGCCGAACACGTGGTGAGCTTTCTGGATCCGATCGGTATTCTGCTGGGTTTGAACGGAGTCATCCTGGTGGCTTACATCGTCGCCATCCCTGCCAACGAGATCGTCATCCCGACCGTCTTGATGCTCACCGTACTGACCTCTGGCTTGAGCGGTGTTGGCCAGGGCGCCGGGGTCATGTTCGAGCTTGAATCGAGTGCCAGTACGCTGGCGATCTTTCAAGCCGGAGGGTGGAGCTTATTGACGGCGGTTAACTTGATGCTCTTCAGCTTGATCCATAACCCCTGCAGTACGACAATCTATACCATCTACAAAGAAACAGGCAGCCTGAAATGGACCACGATATCCACGTTCTTACCAGTTGTCATGGGGGTTGTGGTTACATTCTTCGTCGCACAGGTCTGGCGCCTCTTTGGGGGTTAGCCGTTACCCTTGATAATGGATGAGACAAGCTCAAGGAGTGAGATTGAGTAAACCAAGAGAGAGAAGCGAGCTGATCAATGGGTGCGAATGATGGAATAACGCACGCAGTCCAAGATTATTTGAAGGCGGTCTATTCGCTTGCAGGGGAAAAAGGGCGGGCCTCCACCAATGACCTGGCGCAGGAACTTGGGGTCAGCCCGGCCTCTGTGACCGGTATGATTCAGAAACTAGCCGCTGGAGATGAGCCGCTGCTGGAATACCAGAAGCACCGCGGCGTAGCGCTGACGAAAGAAGGTCGCGATGCGGCTTTGCGGACAATCCGCCACCACCGCTTGATCGAAATGTTTCTTCACGAGACATTGGGCTTTAGCTGGGATGAGGTACACGAGGAGGCTGAGCGCCTTGAGCATGTCATATCCGAGCGGCTGGAGGAAAGCATTGCTGAGAGCCTGGGAGATCCAACCCATGATCCCCATGGAGATCCGATCCCCACTCGTGAACTGGAGATCCCCCCCTCGCTGAATATCCGCATGAGCGATATGCGGCCAGATCAGAAGGCGGTCGTCCGTAGAGTGCGCGATTCAGATTCCCAGCTGCTACGCTACCTTAGCAACCTTGGAATCAAGCCTGGGGCTGAGGTCAGAGCGCGAGAATACTCAACATTTGATGAAAACCTGCACCTCGAAATTCTTGGTGGAGCAGAGATCGTGTTGGGGTCGCGTGTAACCCGCCAGGTGTACGTCGAACTCATTTAAACCCCCTTCTTGCCCATCAACTGACAGAGCTGAGCCGTTCTCCATCCTGCGTGGCAAGCAGCGCGCAGGTTCTCCAGGCGCGCGTATAATCATCCTCATGAGCATCAATGATGTCCTGGAGCGCTTACGACTCGACCCGGGTATCATGGCGAACATTACTGCCTGGGAACGATTGGAAGCCAGGCCGGCGCGCTATGCTGAATTTCCCTCGAAGCTAGATCCGCGTCTCATCGCAGCGCTGCGAAAGGAGAATAACGCCCCACTCTACACCCACCAAGCTGCTGCCGTTGAAGCGGCTTTGGATGAAGAGAATGTGGTCATTGTCACCGGAACAGCCTCCGGGAAGACGTTGTGTTACAACCTCCCGGTCATCCAAACCTTACTCAATGACTCGGCGGGACGGGCGCTCTACCTCTTCCCCACGAAGGCCCTCGCGCAGGATCAAGCGGCAGCGTTAACTCAATTCTTGGAGCATCTTGGTGCAGTCGACCAGATCCCTGTCCGCACCTACGACGGAGATACTCCGCAAGCACGCCGCAGGGAAATCCGCAATAGCAGCCGCATATTAATCAGCAATCCCGACATGTTGCATGCGGGTATTCTGCCCCATCATCCCCGTTGGACGGATGTTTTCGAGAACTTAAAGTGGGTCGTGCTGGACGAGATGCACACCTATCGCGGCATTTTCGGTTCGAACGTTGCCAACCTGATACGGCGGCTGAGACGTATTTGCCGCTTCTATGGGAGCGATCCCAAATTCATTCTTACATCGGCCACCATTGCCAATCCCATGGAGCTGGGTGAGCAGTTGATCGAAGCGCCAGTCCAATTAATCTCACACGATCTCGATGGATCTCCGCGCGCCGAAAAACACATCCTGATCTACAACCCGCCAGTGATCGAGCCGGCTTTGGGTATCCGCCGCGCGTACACGCTGGAATCCACCCGTCTGGCAGAAAATTTCTTGCGCGCCGAAGTCCAGACGGTTGTCTTCGCAAGGGCGCGGCTTACAACTGAGGTCCTGCTTGGATATGTGCGCGATGCCTATGAGCGCGCGGGAGGGGAGCCAAAAGCTATTCGCGGGTATCGTGGAGGTTACCTTCCACTAGAGCGCCGGGAGATCGAGCGCGGGTTGCGTTCCGGTGAGGTGCTTGGGGTTGTAGCAACGAACGCCTTGGAATTGGGTGTCGATATTGGCCAATTGGGAGCAGCGGTCATCGCTGGCTATCCGGGCACGATTGCCAGTTTGTGGCAGCAAGCAGGGCGCGCAGGCAGACGAAGCGAGGTCTCTGCCGCGATCTTGGTTGCCTCAGCTGCACCCCTGGATCAGTTCGTCGCCACGCATCCGGCCTACATCTTTGAGCGCTCGCCAGAGATGGGCTTGATCAATTCCAACAATCTGGCTATATTGCTGCGCCACGTACGCTGCGCCGCCTTCGAACTACCCTTCGAACAGGGTGAGCCATTTGGCCAGGCCGGCGATATTAGTGAGCTGTTTGCCTTCCTTGCCGAGAACGGTGAACTGCATGCATCGGGTGAAAGCTACCATTGGGTAGCGGATAGCTATCCTGCCGAAGGTGTATCTTTGCGCGCGAGCAGCGATGACACAATCGTGATTCAAGAATCAGGGCAGGGAAAACCGGTTGTCATTGGTGAGATCGATCGCTCCGCCGCGCCGATCCTGTTGCACGAAGGCGCGGTATATATCCATGAAGGACGCACTTTCCTTGTGACAAAACTGGATTGGGATAAAGCCATTGCCGAGGTCGAAGCAACGCAAGTAGATTACTACACCGACGCTGGCGAAGCTGTCGAGCTGGAAGTGCTGGAAGTCTACGACGCTGACGAGCATCGCCCAGCGCGTCGAGCCCATGGCTGGGTACAGGTAACGGCCCAGAGCAGTTCCTACCGCAAAGTTAAACGTTACACGCATGAAACGCTGGGATACGGCATGATCGATCTGCCACCACGCGAATTCGAAACCTCCGCATATTGGATGTGGCTAAGCCCGGAGACGGTCGAGCAGCTGGAGCAAGAAGGAGTCCTGTTGCCGCCGCAATCCTATGGACCGAGTTGGCCGCAAGCTCGAGAAGGAGCCCTGGTGCGGGATGGACATCAATGTCGCCAGTGCGGAGCCCCGGAACGGGAAGGACGCACACATGACGTACACCATATCAGGCCATTTCGTGATTTTGGGTTTATACCCGGCGAGAATCGCAATGACCGACAGGCGAATGATCTGGATAACCTAATTTCGCTCTGCCCCACCTGCCACCAACGCGCCGAATCAGCGCGCGGAAAACGCAGCGCGCTCGGCGGCCTGGCCTATGCTCTGGGGAATATCGCTCCCTTGTACCTGATGTGTGACCCGCGTGACTTGGGTGTGCTCAGCGGTGTGCGTGCCAAACACACCAAAAGCGTTACTGTAACGATTTTTGATCGCATTGCGGAGGGCATGGGCTTATCTGAACGGCTATACGATTTTCACAGCGAGTTGCTGGCTGGCGCAAGGGATCTCATTCAGAGCTGTCGCTGCACGGACGGATGCCCAGCCTGTGTGGGACCTGCAGGTCCAGGGGGCGAGGAGGTCAAAATTTTAACCATACGGTTGGTGGAGGCGCTACTGGCAGAGGTGTGACGAAAGGCTTGGTTGGTTGGATAACGGATAAACCCCGGGAAAACCCCCGGGGTTTTTGGTTACACAAAGGGGCTCTCGAACCTAAAATCCTTTTAAGGTATTGCCCAGGAAGAGCAGGATATATCCAATGAGCACAAGGTAAAAGGCAATCCCTGAGAGCACTGGCAGGCTTATGAAGTTGGACACCAGGCCAACAGCAGCAAACGCGAGTGATAGGTAAAACACGATCTTTGTGGGTGGATTTAGGCGCATCATGGCCTCCTCAGCTTTTTGATTGAATGCAGGTCCATCGGAAGCGGATCGATAACATTATATCGTGCTCAGGATGACTGCGGCCGCGAATCTACTCGTTCGAGCGAGCTTCCCGGCAGGGTCAATAACGTAACGGCGGTAAGGACAAGGACGCCACCAAGTACTTGCAGGTAGGTCAGATGCTCATTGAGAAATAGCATAGCCAGCATGACGGTGAAGACGGGTTCAAGCGTGCTCAGTAGCGATGCGCTGGTGGGACCGACTCTCTGCATTCCCGCCAGGAAGGTCCCCAGCGCCATGATTGTGCTGAGGAAGACCATCCCCAATAGGATCAGAACTGCGTTGGTAGTGAACACGAATTTGAGCGAACGCGTGATCAACCCAAGCAATAGAAAGCTACCCCCTGCCCCGAGCGAGATCCAGGCGGTGCTTACCCATGGACCGGCCGCATGGATGTAGCGATCACTGGTGATGATGTAGACAGCGTACCAGGCAGCAGATCCAATCACAAGCAGAACGCCAAGGGGGTCAATCGCGCCAGCCAAGGGCGCCTGAGAGTTCCCCCCGCTTATCGTGAGTACCACCCCGACGCCGGCAACGAACATCGCGCCAACTTCCCGTCGGGTGGGCCTCACGCGTCGAACTCGCCAGCTCAGCAAGGCGACGAATATCGGGTAGATATAGAGCAGCAAGGAAGTAATCGAGGCTGGATTGCGCTCGAGCGAGGCGAAGAAAAGGGACGACTGCCCGGCGTATCCAACGCTACCGAGCAGCAGAAGCGGGATGGTCAGTCGCCAGCCCAGAAAAAGTTGTCGGCGCTTGACCAACTTTAGGAATAGCATAAGCACAAGACCGGCCAGCCCAAAACGCCACCCGAGGATGGTCACAAGGTTAAGATTGAGTTGAAAAGCTAGCTTTCCCAGGATCGAGAGGCTGGCGAATCCTGCTGCAGAAAGCGCGCATAGGGATGCTCCAACGACTCGATCGGAGGTGATCTTCACGACCCACGTGGCAGCGAACTTGTGATTCAAGCTTGGGGATGGATCGACTCCGTGCCCGGGAAGGGATTCGTCCTCTGAGGATGGTGAGAAAGTAGACACAGCATCCCAGTATAACCTTAGTTCTTGCTTGCGACCGCACCTGTGACGCAGCCACTCTCTTCGCGGTAGAATGTGCCAGTAGAGGAGTTTGGTATGGCTGGTGGTCAACAACCCAAAAAAGTCGAAGAAAATATGGAAGGGCAGCGTCCCCAACGTCGACCGGACTGGATCAAGGTCCGGGCACCCTCGGGTGAGACCTATGAGTGGCTGCGGGGTATGATGCGCTCGAAAGCCTTGCACACGGTTTGTGAGGAGGCGCGCTGCCCCAATATCGGTGAATGCTGGGGATCGGGGACGGCAACCTTCTTGATCATGGGCGAGATCTGCACACGCTCCTGCGGCTTCTGTGATATCGCCACAGGGCGACCCACACCTATGGATTGGTTGGAGCCAGAGCGTGTTGCCCGTGCAGTGCAGCGCATGAACCTTCGTCATGCCGTAATCACCAGCGTGAACCGGGATGAGCGCGCTGATGGTGGCGCGCCAATCTTCGCCATGGTGATCAACCGCATCCGTGAGCTTCAGCCGGGCTGCTCCATCGAGGTATTAATCCCCGATTTTAAAGGCGCGCGTGAAGCGTTGGAAATAGTGATGGATGCACGTCCGGAAATTCTCAACCACAATGTCGAAACCGTCCGGCGTCTTTTTAAGAAGGTTCAACCTCAGGATAAATACGCCTGGGCCCAAGCAACGCTGAGTAATGCCAAGCAACTTGACCCTGAGGTCTTAACCAAATCGGGCATCATGCTCGGCCTGGGAGAGACCCTCGATGAGGTCAAAGAAACTATGCAAGACTTACGGTCGTGGGATGTTGACATTCTCACTATTGGACAGTATTTGCAACCCTCCAAAAAACACCTGCCAATTGAGCGTTACTATACCCTCGAAGAATTCGAACAACTGAAGGTCTTTGGGGAGGAGATAGGCTTTCAATGGGTCGAGAGTGGGCCCCTTGTCCGCTCCTCCTATCACGCCGAAAAACAGGTTCGGGCCCTGAGCAAGGTACATCGCGAGCTTTACGGCGAAGAAGCAGTTGCCCCATCCGTAACCACCTGACCTAGATAGCCCGGGCTCGTAGCTCGGATCCATGTCCATAACCTCTGGCCTTTTCAAACGTCTTCCTGGAAGATTTTAAGGAGAGTCGCTGATGACGGTTGCCTATCCGCTACATGCCGCTCGCACCCTGGCACTACATGCACAAGGCTTGACAACGAAAAACGGAGCGGAACCGCAACCAGATCGTGAAGCGCTCTTTAACCTGGTCGAACAACTCGTCTCCATTCAGATTGACACCCTCCAGCGCATACAGAGAACACAGTATCTGGTTCCTTGGAGCCGCATGGGAAGTTATAACCCGGATTGGCTTGATCAACTTGCCTACGGGGATCCGGAGCGGCGTGGATCCGATAGTGGTCCACGACTATTTGAATATTGGTTTCATGCTGCCTGCTACTTACCGCTGTCTGAATATCGTTTCCGGGTGCCCTATATGAAAAAATCGAGAACTGGAAGGCGGGAGCGAACGCGACGCTGGCTGGCGAAGCCAGAAACCCAGGCGCTGCTAAAACATGTTTATGATCGTAT
>JBFFQB010000054.1:0-22544 GCA_041573795.1 Anaerolineales bacterium | reverse complement strand
GCGGTGCAGATGCGTAGCGATCTGGAGAATTTAGGGGGCGTTCCTTATAAGAACCACCGGGTATTTATTCGTGAAATTTAAGCAAGGGTAGTAAGCAGCGGGGGGAGTCGCATACACTCCCGACATCCGATCAGAACAAAGGAGACCTAAGATGATAGACCGTATCGCCCGAGCCATTCGACTTGATGCAAGCCTTTACCGCGAAGTCGCCGATGATGAGCAATACACCAATGAGGCGTTTATCATTGTATTAACGGTGGCATTGTTCCGGGCGGTTGGCGCAGCCATCGGGGCTGCCATGGGAGATGGACAACCGGTCTTGCTGTTCTTTTCGAACTTGTTCTCAACCATTTTGTTAGGGTGGTTGTTGTGGGCAGTCATCGCCTATTTTATTGGCACGGCGCTGGAAGGCAAGAGCTCGGTGATAGAAATGGCCCGTACCCTGGGATATGCCAACGCCCCCGGGCTTCTGGGCGTGTTTGCTTTTATCCCCTGCGTCGGATGGTTGGTAGCTCTAGCAGGTGTCTTGCTCTCACTGGTGGCAGGTGTGATCGCCATTCGTGAATCGATGGAATTCGATACCACTAAAGCGGTGGTCACAGCAGTCCTGGGTTTCATTATTTACGTGGTTTTCAATGTTGTGATCGGGTTTGTGATGAGCGGAGTTGATGCTCTGGGTTCGTCGGTCCTGGGATAGCTGCAACGGCTACCCTTGAGGGGCGATCCTGAAGGGCTGGGGGAACCCAGCCCTTTTCCGGTTCCTCCTTTGTGGCTCGCATCTGGGTTCTTTAGCTTCAGGGGTCTTGCCGTGCGGGAAAATTGCGTATACGACTCACGCACCCAGGCGGATGTCCGTGTTCTGCCATCAGGTAGGCTGAGAAGCGCGCGGGCGCATCCCCGGCGACTAGCCCTCGAGCACCCGGCGCTGGAGGGCATCCGAGACGAAGTAAGCCAGGAAGCCCAGGCCCAATACACCCTGCAGCCATTGCACGGGGATCGCGCCGGGCCGAATGAGGCCGAAGTAGAGTGACAGCAGTGCCAATGCCAACATCAGCGTGATGAAGGCGTTTTTTGCGGCGCGATCGCGAATTGCCTGCATGCGCTCATCCAGATGCATCGGCCTGGCACCGCCCTCCGCATCAATCAGGTAACGGCCACTGCTTGCTGCCCACACAAAGAAAAACAGCGCCGCAGCTCCGACCAGGACACCGCTCCACCAGAAAGTCTTATAACCAATCAAAATCCCCAGCACCAGCGCGATCGCCACCCGGGTCAGGGTGTAGCTTGGCCTCAGTTGTTTTTTCATCCGCTTGTTCTCCGTTTTCTAGCCAGAAGAGCGTCTCGACCGAGGTTTCCAGCGCCCGCGCTAAGCGCAATGCCAGCGTCACCGATGGCGTGTATCCGCCCTTCTCAATGGCGATGATCGTTTGACGACTGACGCCGACGCTGTCAGCCAGAGCTTGCTGGGTCAGCGTCTTCTGGGTTCGGTGTTTCCGTACTGCGGTTTTGGGGTCCACGGTCGCCCGCCTATGTAAAGCCGATTTTACATATCAGGCTACATGATATTGGCGGGTATGTCAAGACGACTTTACATCACTCGTCCTGCCACCAGCGTATGCCGAGATCGAGCATCAACAAACGCAGGTCAGCCTTGCTGCGCAGGCCTAGCTTCAAGAGGATGTTGTGCACGTGGGTTTTGACCGTTTCGGGCGAGACCACCAGCGCCGTGGCGATCTGGCGGTTGGTGCGGCCGCGCGCCGCCTGCCAAAGGACTTCAGCCTCACGCGGGGTCAGCCCGCTGAGCACGGCCTCGGTATGTTCCCTGCGCGTTTCCTGCGACAGGCCGCGGGTAAGTAGATCGCGGGCGAGCGCCTGGGGGGAGCGGCGCCGCAACCGCGCCGCACGCCGCAAATGAGCGAAGATCTCAGGGCCGACCTCAACGCTGTAGCTCGGCCGACCCTTTGTGCGCGCGAAAAGGCGGCGCAGGCGCTCGCGCAAGCCGGGTGGTTGAGCAGGGTCTGGTCCCCGATCCAGCGGCGCTGGATGGGGTGGAAATCTGCGCAGTCTCTGCACAGCTTGGACTCCAATAGGCAGGATGGCCAAAGCAGGTATCCCGCGGGTTGATTTGATTATATAGAACAAATGTTCTAATGTCAAACGCTGCAGCTCTTGGTAGACCGCTGATGGGTTCCCTGTTAGACTCGCGCGCAAGATTGGAGTGCAAAGCTGTGACAAAGATCGCTGTCCTCATTAGCATCCTGATCATGATCCTGACGGGCTGCAACCTGCCGGTCCGCGGCGCGTCGCCTACCCCTCCCCCAGCTCCGCTACCGGTCGAGGCAACAGCGCGCCCAACCGCTACCAATACGCCGGAAAGCACAATGGGATCTGAGACCACACCTGCAGCCGCGCCTGGGATTGCAGGGCAGGAAGCGATCGTGATCCTTAAACCTGGCCCTGGGTCAAGGTCACTCAGTCCGCTGCGGCTGGCGGGGATGGCCGATCCGGCACATGAGCAGACGCTGTTTGTGCGCGGGGTGGGCCTGGATGGATCCGAGTTGATCGCGTCGCAGCCGATCACGATCATGGCACCGCTGGGTGAGCGTGGGCCGTTTGAGATCGAAATCCCCTTCAGCGTAACACAGGACAAACAGGTCTTTCTCCAGGTCTATGACCTCAGTGGGCGCGATGGCGGCATCACGCATTTGGCTTCTGTCGCCGTGACGCTCAGCGCCAATGGACCGGAAAACATCACTCCCTGGAGTAGCTACCCGGAGCAGATCGTCATCACGGCGCCTGTGCTCGGGCAGAGCTTGTCTGGAGGGATGGTGTATATCGAGGGGGTTGGTGTCGCGAGTTTTGAAGGCACTTTTGTACTGGAGATCCTGGATGCTGAGGGTGTGGTGGTGGGCTCACAGCCGGTCATCGCCAACGCGCCGGATCTGGGTCTACCCGGGGCATTTAGCGCCGATGTGACCTTCAGCATAGCGCAGCCAGGTCCTGGGCGAGTCGTCGTGCATGATCCCAGCCCGGCATTCGGCGGTGATGTTCATCTGGCGAGCGTTGAAGTCCAGCTTGCCCCCTGAGCATTCGCCAGGAGACGAAATCGTGCATGGATGAATCGAGGAAAGACCAAATGGGCATGGTGAACCAGGGGTGGTCCAGCTCGAAGCTTGTGGCTACCGTGGTCTTGGTGCCAGCAGTCCCCATGTTGCTGCTATCAATCGCCAGCCTGGGCTTGTTCTATCTGGCGCCAGTCCGTTTTGGGGAGCTCATCAACCGCCTTCCGGGCGAGTCGGTCATCAGGACTGCCCTGGTCTTTGCGCCCGCAACGCTCTTCGCTATCGTTGTCTTGGCTGTGCTCTACGCTGTCGAGCAGCCGGTTGAGGCGCGCGAAGGCGTGCGGGTATATCTGCAGCAAACAGCCGTTGGTGACCTGCTTAAACTTTCAAGCAAGTGGTTGCTCGCACCAGCAGCCCTGGCGGCGATCATCTCTCTGGGTTTATGGGCGCTTTCCTTTGTATCCCCCGGAAGATATGATCGCTTACTGGCTCCCCTGCCCGGGGATAGTTATTGGAAACCGCTTGTGCCTCTGCTGCCCTGGCTGCTCTTTCCTCTAACACTCATATTCGCCTACCTGGCCTTCAGCCCCACTACTATAAGTGAGGATTCACGCAGCCTAGGGACGGGAAGCAAGCGGCGGCGCTCCCTGTTGGATACAGCGGTATCCACGCTCCTGGCCTTCGCGCTACCGTCGATGCTGGCATCATTCGCAGCCCTCGTAGTGTATCGTTTGCGACCTGAAAGAGTCGGGGCGATCCTGGAGCGTCTTCCCCTCGATTCGCTCATCCGCCTTATCCTGCTCTTCGCACCGCCCACGCTGCTCTCGGTTGTGATCCTGGCCGTCCTGTTCTTGCTCGGATCACGGAGAGAGCGAGTAGGGCAGGCTCAAGGAGTGCAGGTTGACGAACAGCAAGGGGGCGCGGCTTCATGGCGTGCCTCCCTGGCCACGGGTGTATTGGTAGTAGGATTGAGCCTCTCTGCCTTTGTGGGTTTGGGCGGCGCTGGCGCGTTGCTCTATTTGCTCTTGCGGTGAGGTAGCAAGGATGCTCGACCTGCTTTCCAGCTATCCCTTTCTTCTGGCATTGGTCGGCTCGATGGTGATCGAGCTAAGCGCCATAATGATCAGGCGCGCCGCGCAAACCTTTGGGGGTTGGTTGTGGTACCTGGCAGGGGCGCTTTCATGCTTTGGCGCCGGAACGCTGATATGGTCGCTGATCTGGGCCAGCATACCTGAGACCAGCGCGATAGCACGTGGCACCCTGGTTAATTTCGTGATTGGACCCATATCCGTACTGGGCGGAATTGTCTGGGTGATGCGATCCCTTTTAGCCCTGGGTCGGCAGGCATTCCTGCCTTGGCCACCGACCCGTGTGGTCACGCTCCCCCCTTATCGAGGGATGCGCAGACCGATGGTGATCGGGGTAGCTTTGCTGGCGATAGGCATGGCGCTCATTAACGTTGGTACGCAGGGCTGGATCTGGTTCGTCGTTTGGTTTTTACTCTCGCAACCCCTGCTGGAATTGGAGGAATGGGAGTTACGTTCTCGCAGCGCCGATGCGGCGAGCTACCTCGACCGAACCCCGCGTTATTATCGTCTCCCGGGGCGCTAACGGCCGGCGAGATCCAGAGCTAAATCCAAGCTGGTAACCTGAGCCACTATGGCGCTGGATCAAAGCGGTAGATTCCGCCGCCGTGATCAACCAGGTAGATGCGACCGGCAGCATCCTGGCCAAAAGAACTTATCGAAAAACTAGAATCGAACAACAACTCGTTCGACCATCCCTGATCATCCGCCAGTAAACCCCATATTCGGCCTTGGCAATAATCCCCATAGAGGTAGATCCCTGTCCAATCAGGCAGACGTGCATCACGCACAACCTCGCCGCCGGTCACCGAGCAGCCCAGGCTATGATCGTACTCGGCTACAGGGTCTATGGTCGCAACGTTGCCGCCGGCATAGGGGTGGGCGCCCTCGCGTAAATTCCAACCGTAGTTATCTCCCCCGCTCGAGTCAGCGGACTGAAAATTGATTTCTTCCCATCCACTCTGCCCAACATCAGCGATGAAAAGATCGCCGCTGTGAGCATCGAAGGCGATCCGCCAGGGGTTGCGCAAGCCATAGGCCCAGATTTCTGGACGCCCTCCGCCCTGGGCGAAGGGGTTGTCCCCCGGGATTGCATAGGGCTGTACAACGCCGACATCCAGGCGCAAGATCTTGCCCAATAAGGAATCCAGACTCTGTCCATTGCCAAGTGGATCCCCGCCTGAACCACCATCCCCTGTTCCGATATAGAGATAGCCATCTGGGGCAAAGACGATCGCGCCTCCATTGTGATTGCGATAGGGTTGATCAATGCTCAAAAGTGCAGATTGACTATCCGGGTCGGCGCGGTTGGGATCCTGGCTGCGAGAAAAGCGACTGATTCGGGTTTCTCCATTTGCTCCGGTGTAATTGACGTAGAAAAACCCGTTCTCCCCATAGTCCGGATGGAAGGCAAGGCCAAGCAAGCCCTGTTCGTTCGCCTGGTCGTTGACCTGCTGGCGTAAATCCAGGAAGGGTTCCGGCAAGCGCTGCTCCTGATCAAGGATCCAGATTACCCCCGCCTGCTCCACCACGAAAATCCGCTCATCACCAGCATGGGTGACTAACACAGGCCGGCGGAAGTCTCCGGCTATCTGCTGCCAAATCACCGAACCAGGATCTGGGATCACGCTCGCCTGCTGAACTGTGGCGAGCGGCTCTAGCGGTAGAGGCGTGCTCTCAGGGGGTAGGGTCGAATCCTGTGGAGGCGACTCCGCCGGCTCTAAGGGAGACAATGCAGGAGTCGACACGATCACATCAGTCAGTGACATAGAGCATCCGGCCAGCAGGATTGCCATTAGAAAAATGGAACCTGATATTTTCATGATTTCAGCCTTTGAAGATTTCTTAGCGTAGAATTGTATCGCCGTTTGGAATCTGAGGTCGAAGTTAATCTGTGTAAACTGAGAATATATATAAATGGAAGACCCGGACTGTAACGTAAAACCCTTGAAGGAGTGTTTGTGTTTGAAAATTATCAAGACGAAGCGCAATTTGCACTGAATGCCGTGCGCCAAACGGCGGTACTATGCCGCACGATTCAAACCGAGCTGGTCAGCCCGGCCATCACCAAATCGGATCAATCACCCGTGACGGTTGCCGACTACGCCAGTCAGGCGCTGCTGGGGCAAATGCTGATAGAACATTATCCTGAAGATCAGCTTGTTGCGGAAGAGGACAGCCAAACGCTGAGAGGTGAGGATGATGGCGAGACACTTGCCAAGGTCACGGGCTATATCCAGCGGTTCCTACCCCAGGCAAGTGATGAGATGGTTTGCAGCTGGATTGATCATGGAGCGGGTCAACCTGGTGGTCGCTTCTGGACATTTGATCCGATTGATGGCACCAAAGGCTTTCTGCGCAGCGATCAGTATGTATCGGCCTTGGCATTAATCGAGAATGGTATGGTTGTGGTTGGGGCGCTTGGTTGCCCCAATTTAACCAGGGAAATGATTCCCGATGTTGGTGGTGAGGGTTCCGCCGTCCTGGCTGTGCGGGAGCAAGGGTGTTATGGATATGGATTGGTACAGGATGATCCCGTGCCTCTATCCGTTTCAAATCAGGATCAACTGCATCGGGCGCGCGTATTGCGCTCCTTTGAAGCCGGCCATACTCACGAGGATATGATGGCAGAATTAGTTAAAATTCTGGGAACCGAGATAGCGCCGGTATTAATGGACAGTCAGGCCAAGTATGCCGTGATGGCAGCTGGTGGGGGGGAACTGTTGTTCCGCTTGCTATCGCCATCCAAGCCGGATTACGAGGAGAAAATCTGGGACCAGGCAGCCGGCTCACTCGTGGTTGAAGAAGCTGGTGGATGGGTGAGCGATTTGCGAGGTGAGGCGCTAGATTTCAACCAGGGCCGAACGTTACGTGCCAACATCGGGGTGCTGGCGTCAAATATGCGGCTGCACAGAAAAGCTTTGGAAGCCTTACATCGCGTAGGTGCTGATAAGCGGCCAGAATGACGGCAATAGTCAAAGCGCGTCTCAAAGTACACCGCCATAATGATACCTGGAAGACAAAGCAGGCGAGATGATCGAGTTTATAAACCGATCTGATCTTCACCCACTTACAGGATGGCCGCAGAAAAGATTTCGTAAACGGTCGCTTTGGATAAACCACGTATGAAACTTGCGATACTCTCAGATATCCATGCCAATTTGCATGCATTAGAAGCCGTCTGGGAAGACCTGGAAAGCCAGAGGCCAGATGGCGTATATTGCCTAGGCGATCTGGTCGGTTACGGGGCATATCCCAACGAAACCATCGAGTTCATTCGTGACAGGCAAATACCAACGGTCATGGGTAATTACGACGAAGGAGTAGGGTTCGACTTATCTGATTGCGGGTGTGTCTACAAAAACCCAGTTGAAGATCAATTGGGGAAACGTTCGCTCGAATGGACGAAGGAAAAGACCACGGACAAAAACAAGGCCTACCTTCAATCCTTACCGTTGCAGATCCGACTCTATGAGCAAAATCCCCGCCTGATGCTGGTGCATGGCAGTCCCCGCAAAATTAATGAGTACCTCTACAAAGATCGACCTGAGGCCACCTTTGATCGAATCGCCAAAGTAGCGGGGGTAGAAATCCTCCTGTTTGGGCACACGCATCTACCCTACGTGAGGCATGTGTCTGGAACAAAGTTCGTTAATTGCGGTTCGGTTGGAAAACCTAAAGATGGGAACCCGCTTGCTGGCTATGTTATCCTGAGCATAGGGAAAGATAGTGATGTTGAGTTCAGGCGGGTGCCATACGATGTTCTTGCGGCCGCAAATTCGATTCGAGCAAGTGAGCTTCCGCACGAATTTGCAGACTTGTTGGAATCGGGTGGCAGGTAGGATAGACACAATCGCAGCATGACTGAGGAACAGAATATGATGAGTGAAGAACAAGGAAGTTTGCTACCGCGTGCAGCCCTCGACCGCGACCTGATGGACTTGAAGGAGGAGCTTATTCGCCTGGGTGATCAAGTCGACACGGCGATTGAGCGTGCAATGACTGCACTGAAGGAACACGATCAGGTATTGGCGGAAGAAGTTATCGCCGATGATGCGAAGATCAACACGAAAAGATATGAAATCGAAGAGAAGAGCCTGAGTATTATTGCCACACAGCAACCTGCGGCGAGCGATTTGCGCGCCATCGTGGCTGTAATGAATATGGTAAGCGATCTTGAGCGTATGGGTGATCATGCCTCCGGGATTGCGACTCTGGTTACAAGGATGAAGGATCTGGTCGGTTTAGATATGCCCACGGATCTAGGTGGGATGGCGAAAATGGCGCGCGATATGTTGCGAGCGGCTTTAGATGCTTATGCGAGCAACAATGAAGATGCCGCCTATGCTATTGCTGGATTGGACGATGAAATTGATATGAGTTATACGGCCTTATTTCGGAGCCTAGTGGAGATCATAATAAATCAACCCGAAACAACCTCAATTGCACTATTTTTTCTATTTGCTGGGCACAATCTGGAGCGCATTGCAGACCGCGTGACCAACCTGGCTGAGCGTGTGATTTTCATGAGAAGCGGGCAAGTACAAGAGCTAAATCCTGAACCGGATGAAACAGGTTTTAACTAACATAACCACCCGTTAAGGAGTCAAGGCATCGCAAGAAATGCGGTGTCTTTTTTCTTTAACAAAATACGTTACGGCTATAAAAAAATGCGCTATACTTTCACCGCTTTGCGTTCAGGGTGGGATTCCAATCTTAAGCGCAGGCATACCCAATCTAAGAACTGAGGATAAAGAGCCAATGACCAACGCAATAAAGCAGGTTGAGGATTATCGCGGCATCGTCGACGATGCGGTGATTGATGAGATTAATACCAAAGCGACCGAGTTGCGAGGATCCTCCGTCGTTCACGTCAATGCCACGAATTATGGTGGTGGGGTTGCCGAGATCTTGGATAACTTTGTGTTGCTGATGAACGATCTCGGTATCCGCACAGACTGGCGTGTGCTGCACGGCATCCCAGATTTTTTTGAGGTGACAAAGAAATTCCACAATGCTCTACAAGGTGCGGACATCCGTTTTTCGGATGAAGAGCTGCAGCTCTATAAATATATTAACCACAAGTTTGCTCAGTTCGCCGACCTTAGTCACGATTATGTGATTATTCATGACCCACAGCCTGCCGCACTTGTCGAGTATGTACCTCATTCGGCTCCCTGGGTCTGGCGCTGTCATATCGATATTACCAAGCCCAATCCGCAGGCCTGGGATTTTATGGAGCCCTTTATTACACGCTATGATCGCATGATCGTGTCCTCTGAAATTTATAAAGTGCCCCAGCTACCACTCCAGCAAGACATTATTTCCCCTTCGATCGACCCGTTATCGCCCAAGAATATGGATCTAACCGAAGATCGTATTCAGGACTATCTGACACAAAATCAGATTCCCATGGACAAACCGTTCTTCACTCAGGTATCGCGCTTCGATCCCTGGAAGGATCCCGAGGGGGTATTGCAGGTATATGATCGTGTGCGCGAACAAGTTGATTGCCGCCTCGTCTTCGTGTACAACATGGCCAGCGATGATCCGGAAGGAGTCAAGATTTACAACCAGATGCTGGAGACAGCGAAGGATCACCTGGATCGTGGAGATGTGTTGTTTGTGCGCGGTGACGATCCGATACTGGTGAATGTGATGCAGCGTGTCTCTGATGTCATCATCCAGAAATCAACCCGGGAAGGGTTTGGCCTGGTGATCACAGAAGCGCTGTGGAAAGGCACCCCCGTTGTGGCTTCGAATGTGGGTGGTATCCCGACGCAGATGGTTGATGGTGAGACGGGCTACCTGCTCGAACCGTCGGATTATGATGGCTTCGCTGCAAAGATCGTTGGGCTGATGCAGGATGAGGACCTGAGAAAGAAGCTGGGTGAACAGGCTAAAGAACACGTGCGCGCGAACTTTTTAGTCACGAGTCACCTGCTCGCTTATCTGAATTTAATCTTGCGCTTAAAGAGGTAGAGGCGTGCCAAGCAGCCAAAAACGTACAACCCGTCGGTTGTACGTTTTTTCTATTTCTTAAATCGTCTTTATTCTTCGCTTTGCTGAGGAAAAATAATCGTAAAGCGAGAACCCTGGCCGAGTTCGCTCTCGACCACAATTTGACCACCCTGTCGCTCAACCAACGATTTGGCGATAGATAACCCGAGACCCGACCCCCCGGTATCGCGGCTGCGGGAAGAATCGCGCCGGTAAAAACGCTGGAAGATTCGCTCTAGATCCTCCGCTGGGATTCCAGGACCGGTGTCGCTTATGCTGATCGAAACACTCCTTTCATCTGCTTCCATCGCGATTGTAATCTCCCCACCCTCAGGCGTGTACTGCAAGGCGTTGGACAGCAAATTTGAGAGCACCTGACGGAAGCGATCCGGATCAAGCTTGATTTCCGGGATTTCATCTTTCACGACCAGGGCAAGCTCCACACTCTGGCGGGAGGCCTGCGGCTCATAGGCGGCGACCGTGCGTTCGACCAACGGCACAGGGTTGGCAGGCATAATCGCCAGGCCGATCTCGCCCGCTTCTGCCTGCGTAAGCGTGCGTAGGTCCTCGATTAAATGCTCCAATTGCTCGGCCTGTTCTTGAATGAGATCGAAGGTCTCCTGGGATGGAGGGATTACCTTCTCTTTGAGACCATCTGCATACCCGAGGATCACGCTGACAGGCGTCCGCAGTTCGTGGGCGATGTCGGCTGTCATCTGGCGGCGAGCGTCGCGTGACTGCGCCAGTCGCTGATTCATGAGGTTGAAGGATTGTGCCAATTCCCCCAATTCATCCTGACTGCCGACATCGACCTTCACACTCAGATCGCCGCTGGCGACCTGGCGCGTTGCTTCCGTGAGTTTTTGAAGAGGTTGGGTGAGGGAACGAGCAAGCAAGAAGCCCAGGAGTAGGGCGATGAAAATGACAGCCACGGAACCAAACAATAGCGTTTGCGAAAGTCGGCGAAGGAAGGCTGCTTCGAGTGGTTGCTCTCGGAAGGCATCGTGCCGCAGAACGACATAGCCAACGACCTGACCTTCATATTCAACCGGGATAGCATCGCCAATCTGATCACGGGAAACCCGCTGGCCATAATGATATCCACGCCCTCCTATGAGGACGGAGAACCTGCTATCGAGGAGCACGATATCTCCTGCCGGCATCTGAATCGACTGCATCATGCCAAAGGGCATGGGGCCACGCGGGAAGACTTGATGCACACCAGCCCAAGATTTTTCTTGTGCGTAGTAGTTAGCAAGAACGGAGACGAAATTTTCCTGATTGCGATCGAAGACATATTGGCGGAACTCTATCGAGGTGTTCCAGCGTGCAAACACAGCCACCAGGGCAATGATCGTCAGGCTTATGAGTACGAAGGCGAGGATCAATTTAGATCGAAGGGATCGCATCAGCTTTTACTCTCGGGCGAATCGGTACCCGATGCCATAAACAGTCTCGATGTAGCGCGGCTTGCGCGTATTGGCTTCAATCTTTGCGCGCAGGTTCTTGATATGAACATCGATCGTGCGCTCGTAGCCTTCATAGGCGACACCCTGGATGCGATCAAGCAGTTCCATGCGAGAGAATACACGCCCAGGCGTGGACATCAAGGTGCTCAGCAGATCGAACTCGGAGGGTGTCAGGTCTACTTGTTCGTGATTAATTTTAACCAGGTGCCCCTCGCGATCCAGCGTGATTTCGCCGACATGCAGTATCTGCGCAGGGGAGGAAATTTTGCCCGTCCGGCGCAGCACTGCGCGCACACGAGCCACAAGCTCGCGTGGTCGGAAAGGTTTGGTGACATAGTCATCAGCCCCCAGTTCGAGTCCAATCACATGATCCTCTTCCTCCACGCGTGCTGTGAGCAAAATGATGGGCGTATCAGCATCACGGCGATGGGCCTGGATGAATTCAAAGCCATCCATTTCCGGCATCATGATGTCGAGCAGGATCAGGTCTGGTTTTTCTTGGCGAGCGACGTGTAGTGCCTCCTGGCCGTTTGAGGCCGTGACAACGCTATAGCCCTCCTGAGTCAGGTAGGCCTCAACCAGGGCCACCAATCGCTTCTCGTCATCAACAACAAGAATCTTTGCCGCCATCTATTCAAGCTCCCAAAATCCTAACCCTAGTGTATTCAATTCGAAGGTTTCTCGCACAACGACAGTTGGTCTAGGTGGTCTGTGTTAGAGCATGGGACAACTAACCAGATTGAGCAAGGATAGTCTCTCAGCGTTGTGAGATTGTTTAGAAATCATGAAGAAATTATGTGGAAGACCGGGTTAAGGCCAGCGTCGATAGCCATGGGCTTGTATCAAGGCATGTCGGTTTATTGGGTTATTGATGTCAGATGATCCCGAAAGACCGCGTGCTATAATGCGCGCAATTGGCTTTAGAAAGCCCATCTTCTATTATGGAGCGATCTCTTGGTATCTGTCGAAGAAAATTCCCCCAGCAGTAAATCCCTGGATTCGGCCGTCAACGGAAGTGATATCTGGCATGCGTTAGAAGCCTCGAATGTCGTCAGCACACTGCGCACATCACCTAGCGCAGGTCTGAGCATGGAAGAGGCCACGCAGCGCTTGAAGGAATTTGGTCCCAATGAGCTGGAGGAAGCCGATCGGCCCTCCCTGCTGCGAATGATTTTAGAGCAGTTCAACAACTTCATCGTTATCGTTTTAATCCTGGCCGCCGCCATTTCAGCCTTTCTGGGTGATTATGTCGAGGCGGTGGCGATCATGGCAATCGTGGTTCTCAACGCCATCCTGGGCGTGATCCAGGAACGACGGGCGGAGGAGGCGCTGGCGGCATTGCGCCGTCTCGCCGCCCCGGAAGCGCAGGTGCTGCGGGGCGGACGCCGCAGCACCATACCAGCACGCGAGCTGGTACCTGGCGACATCGTCTTCCTCGAAGCGGGCAATTACATCCCCTCTGATTTGCGGCTGGTGGAAACGGTCAACCTGCGTATTGAGGAGGCTGCACTCACGGGCGAATCGGTTCCTGTATCAAAGGATGCCCACCTCGTCCTGACACAGGATCAGGCGCTCGGCGATCGGCGTAATACAGCTTTCAGCGGGACGCTTGTTTCCTACGGACGCGGCAAAGGCGTGGTCGTAAGCACCGGAATGCGAACCCAAATCGGCATGATCGCGGCGATGTTGCAGTCTGTACGTGAGGAACCGACACCCTTACAAAATAAGCTCGATCAGCTGGGAAAGATGCTCGGCTGGGCAGCACTGGCTGTATGTGGCATGGTCTTCCTGTTTGGTTGGGTGCGCGGGGTTGATGCGCTGGAGATGTTCCTGGTGGCGGTCAGCTTGGCTGTGGCAGCCGTCCCGGAAGGATTGCCCGCGGTTGTGACGATCACGCTGGCCTTGGGTATGCGCGAGATGATCACCCGCCATGCCCTGATCCGTAGACTGGCGTCCGTGGAGACCCTCGGTTCTACGACGGTAATATGCTCCGATAAGACGGGCACGCTTACGCAGAATCAAATGACAGTCACCCGTATGTGGGTCGATGGACGTCAGTTTGAGGTCACGGGCAGTGGTTACGAGCCTGTCGGTGAGTTTCGCCTGGACGGCAAGCGGATTGACTTGGGCGACTACCCGGCGACCAGCACCGCGCTATGGGTCGCTGCGTTGGCGAATGATGCGCAGGTGGAGGAGGAACGTGGCGAAGATGGCCAGCCCGGAACACGCGTTGTCGGCGATCCGACCGAGAGCGCCTTGCTGATCGCAGCCTTGAAGGCGGGGGCCACGCGTGAGGAGCTCGAGAGGGCTTACCCTCGGATCGATGAGATTCCCTTCGACTCCAATCGTAAGCGCATGACGACCGTCCATAAGATCAAAGATCCGGCAGTTGAAGATGTCAGCCCATTCTATGATGGAGAGCTGAAAGAATGGGAAGTCGCTGCGGTAAAAGGAGCGCCAGACATTGTCCTCGATCTTTGCACGCGCATTCAAAATATGAAGGATCAAGCCGTGCCGCTGGATGCGGAAACGCGCGAACGCATCCTGGAGGCAAATGCTTCGATGGCAAGGTCCGCTTTACGCGTGCTGGCGGTTGCTTACAGGGTTGAGGAAGATGTGCCAGACGAGGCGACACCCGAGAAGGTGGAACACGATTTCATCTTTGTCGGTCTGATGGGGATGATTGACCCGCCCCGCCCCCAGGCCCGGCCAGCCATACAGAAGGCGCGCCGCGCCGGCATACGCACCGTGATGATCACGGGTGATTACCCCGACACCGCCGAAGAGATCGCCGAAGAGATCGGCTTGCTGGAGGCAGGCCACGGTGTCCTGACCGGCAGTGAGCTCGACAGGATGTCTGATGATACGCTTTCTGAAAAGGTCAAAACGGTTGATGTGTTTGCCCGTGTTTCCCCGGAGCATAAAGTCCGCATCGTGGATGCACTTAAAGAGAGCGGAGAGATCGTTGCAATGACGGGTGATGGGGTCAACGATGCACCGGCACTTAAGCGCTCGGACATTGGAGTGGCCATGGGCGTGACGGGCACAGATGTGGCCAAGGAAACGGCCGACATGGTGCTCACCGATGACAATTACGCCAGCATTGTCGCTGCCGTAGAACAGGGGCGTATTATCTACGCCAACATACGCAAATTTGTCTTCTACTTGCTTTCATGCAACCTCGCCGAGATCGTGGTGATCTTTGTGGCCATTCTGGCAGGATTGCCCTCACCGCTGAGCCCTATCCAGTTACTGTGGCTCAACCTGATCACCGATGGCGCCCCGGCACTGGCGCTGGGAATGGAAAAAGGCGACCCCGACACCATGGATCGCCCGCCTCGCCCTCCACAGGAACCGGTGATCAACAAACCCATGCGTATCCGTATTGGTATTCAAACGATCGCAATCGCCGTTGCCACGCTGGCGGCTTACTTAATGGGAATTGCGATGTATCCGGGAGTTCCGGAAGAAGCCAAAACCATGGCCTTTGTCACACTTTCTTTTTCGGAATTACTCCGTGCCTTCACAGCCAGATCTGACAACTATCCAGTGCTCCGCATAGGCATTTTCAGCAACCGTGTCATGGTATATGCTGTCCTGTCATCGATCCTGCTATTATTTGGCGTGATCTATCTCCCCTTCCTGCAACCCATATTCAACACCGTGCCTTTGGGTTGGGCGGAATGGCAGGTCGTGCTGCCATTATTATTTGTGCCTGCGATCGTGGCGGAATTGACGAAGTGGGTGATGGGTCGCCGCTTTGTTGAGGCTCAGGCGACGGGTTGAGTGTGAAGCCAACGCTTGCGATGGGGCAGCGATCACTGACATAGCGCCCGGTAAAGAGTTGGGCGACGAGCGCCGATGAGATCAAGCTCGTAGACTCCCGGTGTGAAAACCAGATGCTTGCGATCAGCCTCCATGGGGCTGATCTCGGCATACAAGATCCCGGGAGAAGCAGGATCGCCTTCTTGCAAAATCGCGCCATCCGGATCGATGATCAGGCTGCGTCCAAGGAATTGGGTTGACCGCTCCCTCCCGCAGCGATTTGAAGCCAGCAGGAATATTCGATTTTCAGCGGCGCGAGCCTGTGCAAGATAATCAACATAGAGACGTGCGGCCCGGGGCCAGGCTGTTGATACCAGGATGACCTGGGCGCCAGCGAGCGCAAGCAGGCGACTGGGTTCGGGGAAACGGAGATCGTAGCAAATTAACGAACCGAGTTTTCCAAGTGATGTCGGGACCACCATGGGGGGCACGGACCCAGGTGAGACATAACGATCCAAACCTAAGATAGGCAGATGGGTCTTGCGGTATATCATCTGCAGGCCTTCTGGCCCAAGCAGGAAGGCACTGTTAAAGAGGGCGCCATCCTCGTCCCGTTCGAGCGTGCCGACCTGGATGGTGACGCCGAGGTCGCTACAAGCGCTGCGGAGACTGACGATGGTTTCATCCGTTGATGAGACTGCCGCGCGCTGGGCCTCATCAAAAGTCAGATCGTAACCTGTAAGCACACACTCAGGGAATACGATCAGGCGGGCTCCCTGGCTTGAAGCCAGCTCTAGGTATGTGTGGACCTGCTCGAGGTTGGTTTGGATCTTGCAGGGTTCGGAGGACATTTGGACGACAGCGACTTTCAACATAGAACACCTCGCTGCTGCTAAGGTACAGAATCGGATTTTGGCGTAGAGTATACATGACCGCCGATCTGGCCGTGAATGACTCGAAGGGTGATGTTGAGGGAAATAAGTGATGACCGACTTAATCAACCTTGAACCATGGTGGCGCTTCGCCGCAGCCTTGCTCATCGGGGCTTTAGTGGGGCTTGAACGCGAGTTTGTCCAGCAGCGTAGCGGTGACCAGGAATTCGGTGGCATCCGCACGTTCGCGCTGATGTCACTCATGGGCGCGGTTGCGGCGCACATCACCGTCCGCTTTGGATTTTTGATCTTCCTTGTGGCCTACCTGGGGTTAATCTTGCTGCTGTGGGCCAGCAATCTGGGTCCAGCGATGCGGGGCGAGGAAGAGGGTATCACCACCGAAGTTGCCGCATTGCTGGTGCCCCTTCTAGGCGCCATGGTGGTATGGGATGAACCGGCAATCGCCGCCGCGCTGGGCGTTGTCACGGCATTGGTGCTGGCATTAAAGCCCGTATTGCACAACCTCGCTCGCCGCATGAGTGCTTCCGATCTTCGGGCAACATTGGAATTCGCCATCATCAGCGCCGTGATCCTTCCCCTGCTTCCGAATCGCGGTTTTGGACCCTTCGAGGTTCTTAACCCAGCGCAAATCTGGCTCTTGGTCGTCCTGGTTTCCGGGATCGGCTTTCTTGGTTATATCCTGATGAAAGTGTTGGGCGCGGAAGAGGGTATTGGCTTGACTGGTCTGCTGGGTGGTCTCGTCAGCAGCACCGCTACCACGATCTCTTTTGCCGGCCGCAGCAAAACCAGCGCCGGGCTTTCAAGCGCGCTGGCTCAAGGGATCTTGTTAGCCTCCGCAGTCATGTTCCCGCGCATGCTGATTGAAGTGGCGATTGTGAATGCAAGCCTGCTGCCCAGTGTGAGCATCCCGCTGGGGGCGATGCTGATTACGGTAGGCGTGATCGTGTTTGTGCTGTGGCGAAGAAAATCAGATCATGAGGAGTCGGACAAGGCCGCCATCCAACTGGGCAACCCACTACGCTGGCAAACGGCTGTGACCTTTGCGCTGGTTTTTGCGCTGGTCTTGGTGGCTGTCCGGGCAGCGAACGAATACCTGGGTAGCACCGGTGTTTATGTTGCCAGCGTTCTCACGGGACTAACCGATGTAGACTCGATTACCCTGAGCGTTGCCGATCTTTCCTTGGCAGGAGACCTGGAGGCAAGTGTTGCCTCGATAGCTATCGCCCTGGCCGCCCTGGTGAACACAACCGTGAAGGGGGTCATGGTGATGTCACTCGGTTCTCAGGAACTGCGTCGAGTTGTGCTGCGCGCTGTCGCTATTGTTCTGGCAGCTGGAATCGTCGGGACGGTCGTGATGGTGCTGATCGCAGTCTGACCCATCCCCCCAGGTTCCTTATTGGGCTTCTAGAATTGTTGCCGTAGCCATACCGTGGCCGATGCACATCGTCTGGAGACCATGGCGTACATTTTCGCGCTTGAGTTGATGCACCAATTTGGTCATGAGCACAGCGCCCGTTGCCCCGAGTGGATGACCATGTGCTATGGCGCCCCCGTCAATATTAACCACCTCTGGATCAGCCTGGATCTCCGCAAACCAGGCGAGCACCACTGAGGCAAAGGCCTCATTGAGCTCTATTAAATCGATATCCTGAAGCGATAGGCCCGCCTTTTCAAGTACCATGCGAGTGGCTGGGATGGGTGCATCAAGCATAAGCACCGGGTCTGATCCGACGACCACGCGGGCAGCGATGCGGGCAATAGGTTCCAGATTGTGCTGTTTAAGGGCGCGTTCAGAAGCCAGCAAGAGTGCGGCAGCCCCGTCGCTGATCTGGCTGCTGTTCCCAGCAGTGATAACGCCATCCTCTTTGAAGACTGGAGAAAGTGAAGCCATCTTCTCGCGATCGGGTTGCATGCGCACACCTTGATCCTGCTTAATCGGATCACCCTCCGAGCCAACTTCTACAGGAATGAGCCCGCCGATCTTATCAGCCCGGATCGCTGCAGCGGCGCGCCGATGGCTTTCATAGGCATAATCATCAAGGGACTCTCGGCTTAGCGACCATTTTTCTGCCATCATCTCGGCGCTGATTCCTTGATGTACCAAGGGATAGGGGAAATCTGGTGGCCACTCAGCCGGCCAATCGGCGCCAATCGGTTGGTGCGACATCATCTCGATTCCCCCTGCGATCACAAGGTCCATGTCCCCGGCCAGGATCGCCTGCGCACCAAAGTGCACCGCCTGCTGCCCGGAACCACACATGCGATTCAACTGAACACCAGGGACTTCGATCGGGAATCCAGCTTTTAACGCTGCCAGCCGGGCAATATTCGCCCCTTGATCTCCAATCGGGGTGACGCAACCGAGAATGACATCGTCGATCGAACCTGGTTCTAGCCCTGTGTCAGTCACAACAGCCTTGAGTACATATGCAGCTAGATCAACCGGGGTGAGCGTGGAAAGCCAACCTTTGTCGACTCTTCCAAGGCCGATGGGGGTACGAAAGGCGTGGATGATGTAAACTTCCTCAACCATAGCATCAACTCCAGGGTGTCGAATTGGATGCGTGCATCTCTTTCTGACATCAGCATAGGGCCAGGCTGGGTTGCATGTCAACCTTTATCTATGTTCGCCTTGTTTCTTCCTGAGATCGCCGGACATTCATGAGCGCACTTCCTGGCTGATAGGGGCAATAGAGTGAATCGAGTTTCTCGACAGTGCCCGGGTGTTTTTATAATCCTGCTCTCCACTTGCTTTGTCGTGGTTGCTTGTGGAGGCGGAGTTACCACGGCAGATCCATTCGAGAGCCCGGCGGGCTTCGAAGCAGCCCTTCGACAAGCGGGGGCAGTCGTTCGTCCGGGAAACGAGCAGGGCCCACCCGTTTTGGATATTACCCCCCAAAGTTTGTATATCGGCGATGAACTGGTATGGGTCTATCCGATGAAAGAACCACTGGATTCCTCCCTGGTTGTAGAGGCCTTCGCTGGAGAACCGTTTGTTTGGACCAAGGATCATTTGATCGTGAAATATGGCGGCAGCGAGGGCGGATTGATCTTACTGATTGACGGGATCCTGGGGGAGGCTTTGATCAAACCATCGGCAGCGGGAAATGAACCCTATCCACCGGCCATTCCGGCGGCGATCAGCAAGATTTCTGGGACATTGGGTATAGAGCCATCAGAAGTTGAAGTGCGTACCTATGCGAATCAAGATTGGAAAGATGCCTGCCTGGAATTGAGCCAACCAGGGGAGGCTTGTGCGCAGGTGATCACGCCCGGCTGGCGCATCCTGCTTAAGGTTGGCGCGCGCGAGATCGAGGTCCACACCGATTATTTAGGGGAGAATGTGCGCTGGAACGCACCATAAAACCTGTGAGTTGAGCCTTTTGCATGGGTGCAGTTATTAAAAGAAGAGCGGAGCATTATGGACCGGAACACCAAGGCGCCAAAGCCTGAACCCCGGCGTCGCCGGCGCCTTCACCGCAATGTCTGGGCGGTCACGTTCACCAGCCTCTTAACTGACATTTCCTCTGAGATGCTCTTTAACTTACTCCCGATCTATCTTTTCAGCGTCCTGGGTGTCCGCACCAGTTTGATCGGTTTGATAGAGGGCTTGGCCGATTCTGCAGCGAGCTTGCTCAAAATGGCTTCTGGCTGGCTATCGGATCGGATCGGCCGGCGTAAGCCGCTAGCTGTCTCGGGATACGCCCTATCCAGTCTTGTGAAACCATTGTTGTACTTTGTGACGACTTGGAGCGGTGTGCTGGCCGTTCGCTTTGGCGATCGGGTTGGCAAAGGATTGCGGACTGCGCCACGGGATGCACTCGTAGCAGACAGCGTAGGATCGGACCAGCGAGGGTACGCCTTCGGTTTGCATCGTAGCGGAGACACAGCTGGTGCGGTGATCGGTTTGGGATTGGCGCTGGCGATCTTTATCAGGCGAGAGGGTATCGATGCTGCGTTAAGTCGGGCGACCTTTCAGACCATTGTCCTGTTTAGCATGATCCCAGCCATCAGTGCCGTGTTCGTACTGGTCTTGGGTGCGCGTGAAGGCAATGCGAAAATACGAGCGGGCGTTCGTGAGGACTCTTCCAAGGCTAGCAAGGCACGATCTTCGCATCGACTAAGGGAAAATCGCCCATTTGTCCTCTTTATTTTTATCATGGTGCTCTTTGCGCTGGGGAACTCATCCGATGCCTTCTTGATCTTACGGGCCAAAGACGCAGGGTTGACTGTCTCCGGCGTGCTCGGCATGCTCATTAGCTTCAATCTTGTATATGCTGTGCTTTCAACCCCGGCCGGAGCGCTATCTGACAAGTGGGGTAGACGCCGATTGCTACGGATAGGCTGGCTGGTTTATGGCCTCAGCTATCTTGGTTTTGCCTTGGCACGCGCGGGCTGGCAGACCTGGTTGTTGATGATGCTGTACGGCGTCTACTACGCTTTTACTGAGGGAATCGCCCGGGCCTACCTGGCCGACCTGGTTCCTGCGCATCAACGCGGGAGCGCCTATGGGGTGCTGCACGCAGCTATAGGTGTCATGACGCTGCCCGCAAGCGTGTTGGCTGGAATCCTCTGGCAAGGGGTTGGGTCATGGCGCGGATATGGCCCCTCGGCGCCGTTTCTGTTCGGGTCTGGCTTGGCCTTATGCGCTGTTGTTTTGCTGCGATATATGCCTGCGGATGTGCCGCAAGGATTCGCTGAGAGGTAGAGTGGGATTATGGTCGATAGGATAGGCAGTCGCATTCTCAAACCGGTCCGCCGCAGGGGCGCACAGCAGTATCTTCTCATCACGCTGCTGAGCTTTGCCGTGTCGGTAGCAGGCACGCGCTTGTTACTGGAGCTTACCGGCTATCCTCAACTCGGCGGGGGCGAATTACACATTGCGCATGTGCTCTGGGGCGGTCTGCTCTTATTCACCTCTGCACTGGTCATGTTGATCCTGGCGAATCGATGGGCCTTTTTCCTTGGAGCTGTGCTGGCGGGTTTGGGGGTGGGGTTGTTCATCGATGAGGTTGGCAAATTTATCACGCAGGCGAACGATTACTTTTACCCAGCTGCCGCGCCAATAATCTACGCCTTCTTCTTGCTGACGGTCCTGGTTTACCTGCAAATTCGAAGGCCAACCACGTATGATTCCCGGGCGGAGCTGTACCGGACGTTGAGCGGGATGACCGAACTCCTCGATCGGCATCTTGAACCCAGTGAACGCGAATCACTGGAGAAGAGCCTGACGCTGGTGCTGGAATCGGCAGAAGATGAAAATCAAGCGCATCTAGCACAACATCTATTAGCTTACCTGCGCGCCGAAACATTGGACCTTGTACCGGATGAAGAAACGCGCCTGGAGCGATACACTCGCGCGCTATTACATTGGGAGAGGCGCTGGCTTACCCCGATCCGCTATCGTGCCATCCTGGTCGGGGGACTGGGAGCGATCGGCTTAAATACCTTCCTCAACTTGACCCAACTTCTCTTGGCCACTCGGACGCCGGGAGGATTGGATGCGATCTTTCAGCAATTGCTCATCGCAGGGCAGGTTTCCAGCACGAATGGCATGTTGGGTTTCGTATCGAGGATGGCTCTTGAAGGTAGCGTAGGTTTGATCTTGACACTGGCAGCAGCCTTTATCCTGATCGGATGGGAGCGCTGGGGTCTTAACCTGGGGGTCATTGGCTTGTTGCTGTCCCTGGCAGGAGTTAACTTGCTGGTCTTCTACTTTGAGCAGTTCTCAACCATCCTGACGGCGTTTGTGCAGTTCGTGTTGTTGTTGACCATTTTTCGGCACCGCCAGCGTTTGTCGGATGGTGGTGCTGTGTCATAGGTATCAAGGGTAATAACTTGTTGATGTTTTACTTTGCGAGTAGTCAGGCGCGACGAGGATCCCCTGGAAAGAATTTCAATTACAAGCATCGTCCCTCTTGCTGGCCACGTGAGGAATACCTACATCCTTCGGGCTGACGATCAGGGTCTGAGGGATCTGTAAGGGCAGGGATTCGCTGGGAAGTGCTCTCGTGAAAAGATATGGGGGCGACCAACCGGTCGCACCTAGCGGTTTTCAGTAGCCCATCATGCAATAAATAAAGATGTTAGAGCTTATGAGCTACTGCTCTACCTCTACTTGCCTATATAAAATTTTTCTCACCGGCACGAATCGGTAGGCTTATCCGATTCTCCGGCGGGGTTATCGGACATGACCAGTTTTCGTTATAGGCACAGTAGGGGTTGTAAGCCAGGTTGAAATCGACCACGAGACGATCGTCACCGATTTCT
>JBFFQB010000053.1:0-22814 GCA_041573795.1 Anaerolineales bacterium | reverse complement strand
ATCATCGACAACGAACATGCTCTCCGAGTAGACCAGCTCCATCATCTCCGCTCCGCCCATCGCATCCTGAATCGCAACCAGGGCGTCATACATGCTCTGGCTGAAGGCCAGATCATTAATGGCGCTGGGCATCACCACGGCAACGCGAAATGGTCCTTCAGCAACCACCGGCTGCTCCTCTTCTGGAGCCGCCCCACCACAGGCGCTTAAAATCAGCGCTGCTAGAAGGACCAAACTCAATAGCTTATAGGATTTCATTCTCTTGCTTCTCCTTCGTAATTGATAAATTGGATTTCGATTTATTATCATGCTTCCTCAGCCTCCTGGGCTTCGGCAGCAGAACTCTATTTACTAAACTCTTGTCGCATCACCTCCTCCTCTAAATATTTAAATTGAATTAATCACCGCGTCCAAAAGGTTTGGTCAGAGCCGAGGGTGCTCGTACACGGGTCACAGCCACAATCAACGCCAGAATAGTCAAGACATAAGGCATCATCACTGCGATGTCGGAAGGGATCGGTAAACCCAGCACCTGCACCCATAGCTGCAGAGAGTTCACCATACTGAACAGTAAGGCTCCTCCCAACACTCCCCACGGTCGCCACCCGCCAAAATAGACCAATGCAACGGCGATAAAACCGAGTCCGCTGGTCATGTTTTGCTGAAAGACATTTAGCAGCGCAATCGACAGCGAAGCACCCGCAACCGCCGAGAGGATGCCTCCCAATGTAATCGTGAAATAGCGTACTCGAGCGACACTGACCCCTAGTGAGTCAGCGGCTTCCGGATGCTCTCCCACCGCACGAATCTTTAATCCCAGTGTCGTCTTGTTCAACATAAACCAGCTGATCGGCACCAGGGCAAACGCCAGGTAAACCAACAGGTTTTGTTGAAAGAAGATCTCACCGAGGAAGGGAATCTCACTTAAAAAGGGGATATTTATCTTTGAGAATCCACTGACAGTTTCAACCGTTCCGAGTAAGCGCTGGAAGAGTAGATCACTCAATCCCAACCCAAAGAGATAGAAGCCGATACCGCTGATACCCTGCTCGGCCTGCAAATTGACCGTGACAAATGCCATGGCCAAACCCATGATGGCGCCAACCAGGATGGCAGCCAAAATTCCCAGCCATAGATCACCGGTGATAAATACAATGTAGAAAGACGCGAATGCCCCAAGGAGCATTTGCCCCTCTACGCCCAGGTTAAGGACGCCACTTCGTTGGCCGAAGGTTTCCCCAATGGCAGCATAGAGATAGGGTGTTGCCAGGCGAATTCCCGAGGCCAAGATCCCGATTATAACCGTGGTTGAGATTAACTCGCTGATCATGATCCCATCTCCTCGGTTGAAGCTACGTCATCTTTGTCCAACTCGGGAGGGTGCTCGCTTTCGGCCACAGCATCCCGCAGGCGCCTGCGCTGTCTCCGCTGCCTCCAGATCTCACTCGAGACGACGAAGACCACAACGAGCCCATTCAGGGCGATGATCAACGCCGATGGAACCTGAACCACTCGCTGCATCTTATTCGCACCGACCAGCAGGGCACCGAACAAGATCGAAGCGGGGATCGTGCCAATGGGATGCAATTGTCCAAAAAGTGCAGCCACGATCCCGTTGAAGCCCGCGCTTCCGGTGAATCCAGTGGCCGACCCGTCCGTGATCATGCGAAAGTTGACCCCATAAACTTGCGTCGCCCCGGCCAATCCGGCGAAGGCGCCGCTGAACAAGAGTGCCAGGACGACGTGGCGCTTTACGCTAATCCCAGCATACCGGGAAGCATGTGGGTTCTGTCCAACGGCACGGATTCGGTAGCCCAGGGTCGTTCGCCAGAGCAAGATATAAACCAGGACAGCGAGGATAACAGCGATCAATGCTCCCAGGTGTAAGCGCGTGGGCACGAGCCGGGGCAGACGATATGCCTCGATTAACCTCGCCGTCTGGGGGATCTTGGAAGCCAACTCGGCTTGTGCAGGATCGATCATCGGTCCACGCAACAAGAAGTTCATCGCCTGAACAGCGATGGCGTTCATCATGATTGTGCTCAAGATTTCATTTACATTGAAGTAAGCTTTGAGAAATCCCGGGATGCCCCCCCAGATAGCACCTCCGATAAAGCCTGCGAGCAGCGCTAAGGTCACGACAATCCAACCGGGCCAATCCACCAATACTAGCCCAAGCAAGGTTGCCGCGATGGCCCCTACCACCATTTGTCCCTCACCACCAATGTTGATCACCGAGCCGCGAAAGGCGATACATATTCCTAATCCCACAAACAATAGGGGTGTCGCCTTGACCAACGTTTCTGCCAGGGCGTTCGAACTGCCGAAGGCGCCCTCCCAAAGTGCACCGTATGCTGTAATGGGATTGACGCGGAGAAGAAGCAGCATCACCGCGCCCACGCTAAGCGCAGCAAGTGTGGCAATTACGGGTAAGAGAGAATCGAGAATTGAATTAAGTCGCTCTCGCATCGATGCAAGGACCCTCCTCGTTGCCTGGGAATAAAGATGGACTTTTCATGCAGAACAGGGTAGCAAGAGTCAAATGGCACTTGATGGGGTTTTAAGATGTGCAAGAAAGCTTGTGAAGTACCAAAGGTATCAACCATGTTCTCGTCGAGCCTTAATAATGGCATAAAACCGTATCAAGTAAAAACGGGCTAATATCATCATATTTGTGTTACTTGTATCAAGTATAACTTTCCTCCTTGAAGGGTGAGAATGAAAATTTCCAGGGAACAATGAACCTTACAACCGCTGCACCAAAACCCTGCTGATCCCACATAAGGATAGAGACAATAGAAACCGAGTGGGATTTGCATGAGATCATACCCGCTCTACATCCCACCCTCAAGAAGAAAGCGACAATCGGCAGATCGAGACAATTGCTCAGGAGTTACCGCAATATTTGATCTTCCCCGACACGTCCTAGCACCCAGCGCCAGTATTCCTGAATCGAATTTTAGCTTGACGCCGCTTGTGGTGATCATGCCGGCAAGGCTTGCCATGTCGTCCACTTTATTCTTTCACGCTTACCGCAAACCATCCAATCGGCAAAGATGTCATTCTACTAGTGAAATATATCACTAATAGCCTACCAATCTTGATCAAGAAAGTTGTAGTATGGAAAAGAGGGAAAAAATATCCAACTCCCGGGAGTATTTTTAATGCTCTATAAGACGATCAGCAAGGACAATTTCCGCAAAATGATCGAAGGCCTGATGCAAGAAAATGACGTTTTCGGTCCGAAGTGGCGCGATTTTGACAAGTATGGAAATAAGGTCTATCGCTTCCTAAAGTTGAACGAATTTGATGAGCTCCAGATGGACTACACCCGCACCCATTCGTCCCCTAAAAATTTCTTTCTTCCTTTTAGAGAGACACTGGCTACTTACAACCTGGTCGAGACGGAGTGGGATCAAGAAATCCGTTATAGCGTGCATCCCCGAGTCATTGTGGGGATGCGGGCTTGTGATATCAACGCCCTGCGGAAACTCGACGAAGTTATGTTGAAGAGCTCCTACCCCAACCCCTACTACTCATCCAGACGGCGAAACACGGTCATCATTGGTCTCGATCATATACCCCTTGAAGATTGCTTTTGCCGCTCAGTCGATGCCGATATTGTTTTCAAGGGATTTGACCTCTTCCTCACGGATATCGGGCAGAAATACTTTGTTGCCATCGGATCGGATACTGGCTACCGCATGATTGAATCTTATGGCGGCGAAGAGGTGACCGAGGCGGACCAGGATACCTACAAGACAGTAAAAAAGCAGATCGAATCAAAGTTCAAAACCCAGGTCGACGTCACCATCATTCCCGAGTTGATGGACCTCGAATTTGAATCGGAAGTGTGGAAAAAATGGGGTGATAAGTGCATGAGCTGCGGAAGCTGCGCCATGGTCTGCCCAACCTGCTACTGTTATGGCGTTGAAGAAGACCTGGACATGAGCTTCAAGCAGGCGAGTAAGGAGCGGTTGCTCTACTCCTGCAATCTGGTCGATTTTGCCATGGTAGCCGGGGGTCATAACTTCAGGCCTGAGCCCCATATCCGCTTGAAATATCGCTACTATCACCAGTTCCGGGGCTTTGTCGAAGCCTTCAATCAATCCCTGTGCGTCGGCTGCAACCGCTGCGGCGCCGCTTGCCTGGCCGGGATCACCCCCAAAGCTGTGATCGACGATCTTAATGAGACGGAGCTGAGATGACCTTCAAGATTCCCCGCTATGACATCAACCGGGAGCCATTCATGAGCAGGCTCCCAGATTTCAACCGCAAGTCCAAGCTCTTACAAACAGAGCACGCCCATCAAGCGCGTATCATTGCTGCGATCCCGCTGACACAAGTGGAAAAAATCTTTCAGATCCAGATCCTGGATCCAGAAGTGCGCGCGAGCTTCAGTTTTCTTCCAGGTCAATTTGTCATGCTCGAACTACCCGGATGTGGCGAAGTGGCGATTTCGATTTCGGGTTCAAGTTCTAATCGTGAATTCATTGAACTCTGTATTCGCAATGTCGGAAGCGTAACCGGAATGATCCACCGGCTTGAAGCCGGTGCCGTGGTGGGCATACGCGGCCCCTTCGGGACACATTTTCCCATGCGTGAGATGAATGGCTATGATGTGCTTCTAATCGCCGGAGGGCTGGGCATCGCTCCCTTGCGCTCCAGCATCTACTGGGTGAATGAACATCGTCCGGATTATTCCGATGTCACCATCATCTATGGTGCCCCCGATCCCTCCCAGCTGCTATTTGATTACCAGTATGAGGAGTGGTGCAAGGTCTATAACCTCAACATTCACACGATCGTGGAACATCCGGATGCCTCCTGGAGTGGGCCCGTCGGATTGCCCACACAGCTCATTGGCAAAATTCCCATAGACCCTGAGAACACCTTTGCTATCGTCTGCGGTCCCCCGGTCATGTTTAAGTTCGTCTGCGAGCATCTGAGCAACCTGGGACTACCAAGGCAGCGCATGTTCGTTTCCCTTGAGCGCCGGATGCATTGTGGAATGGGCAAGTGCTGCCGCTGTAATGTTGGTTCCACATTTACCTGTCTGGATGGACCGGTGTTTGATTACTGGAGCGTCATGAACTTGCAGGAAGCGATCTAAATGGAAAGAACGCCATGAATTATCTTGGGATTGCTCTACCGAAACCAAAAATCGGTGTGTTTGGCTTCACCGGCTGCGAGGGTTGCCAGTTGCAGCTTGCGAATGATGAGCACAATCTAAAGGACTTGTTCAAACATATTGAGGTGGTTGATTTCCGCTTGATCGCCTCGGATAAACACGATGGCTACGACATCGCATTTATTGAAGGCAGCATCACGACCGAGACCGAAATTCAAGCCTTGCAGGCAATTCGGGCGAAGGCAAAGCTACTCATCGCCATGGGTGCCTGCGCCTGTCTCGGTGGGGTCAATCACCTACGGGCGCGCTTTGACATCCCCGCAGCCATAAAACATGTCTATGGAGACCAAGAAGTCAAGACGGGGCCTGTCCGCAAGGTGGCAGATATTGTCCCGGTGGATATCGAACTCCCCGGATGTCCGATCTCAAAAAGTGAGTTTGAGTGGCTCGTCCGTCGGCTTATTCTTGGAATGGAACCACACTTCCCACGCTACCCGGTGTGTGTTGAATGCAAGCAGCGCATCAATACCTGCGTAATGGATATGGGTCTCATTTGTTTCGGCCCGATCACTCGCGCGGGCTGTGGCGCAGCATGTCCACGCAATCGTGCCGGTTGTTGGGGTTGCCGGGGTCCAGTTGAAGAAGCCAATTTCGAGTCGCTCTACGCCATCCTGCGTGAGCATGGATATACAAAGGCAGAAATTGCCGAACGGGCAAGCTTCTTCAACGCCTTCTCCGACCATGAAGGCCTACCCTTGTTGAGGTAGATGAGCCAAACTTAAACTTTGCTAACACAATGAGATGGAGATATGAAAGTAGAGATTACAGAACCAGTCCAGATCGAAATCGAACACATTGCCCGCGTCGAAGGACATGGCAATATCAAAATCCGGGTTGAAGAGGGAAAGCTGGTTGAATGTACATGGGAGGTCGTGGAAACCCCGCGCTTTTTCGAGATGATGTTCCGGGGTCTCTCAATCGAAGCCGCCCCCCTGCTCGCTGCCCGCGTTTGCGGCATATGCTCCATCTCCCATGCACTCGCAAGCGCCCGAGCGATTGAACGCGGTCTGGGTATAGAGATCCCTGCCATAGCCAGGAAGGTTAGGCTGTTAGCCAAGCATGCTGAAACCCTACAGAGCCATACCCTGCATCTCTTCTTTCTCGTGGCGCCGGATCTCCTGGGGGTCGACAGCATCGTGCCCCTCATGGATACGCAGCCCCAACTGATTGAAATCGCAACCAGGTTAAAACACTACGCCAACAAAGCCTCAGAATTGTTCGCCGGCCGCAGCACTCACCCCATGGCGATTAAGATCGGGGGGACGACGCAGCGACCGCGCAAGAGCCAGCTGATCAGATTGAGGGAGGATTTGGCCGAGACTGCCCCCCATCTGTGGGATGCATTGGAGCACTTCAAAGCCTTTAAGCTGCCTGATTTTGAGCGCCCAACCGAGTACATATCACTGGAAGGGAATGGATCCTACCCCTACCTTGGAGGCAATCTGATTTCCAGTGATGGGGTAAAAAAATCCGAAGATGACTACAAGGCGATGACGAATGAGTATGTGGTAAGCCATTCTACTTCCAAATTCGCCAGGTTAAGTCGAGATTCCTTCGCCGTTGGTGCATTAGCCCGCTTTAATAATAACTACGAGAATTTGCATTCTGTCGCCAAGCAAGTTTCCCAGGATCTCGGTTTAAAACCGATGATCCACAATCCCTACTACCATAATCTTGCGCAATTGGTTGAATGCTTTCACATCATCTATGAATCAACGGATTTGATCGATGAGTTGATCGATTCGACCGATTATCAGGTGTCAACGCCGTACGAACTTAAAGCTTGTGAGGGGGTCAGCGCAATCGAGGCGCCCCGTGGGATTCTCTATCACGCATACACAATCAATCAGCAGGGCCTGATCGAGGCGGCAGATTGCGTGATCCCTACCGGTCAGAATCACGCCAATATTCAACACGACCTGGAAGCACTTGTACAGAAGATGGCCGTAGATGGTGAGAGTGAGGCTGCCATCAGTCTTGCAGCCCAGATGCTGGTGCGTGCCTACGATCCATGCATCTCCTGTTCGGTACACTAAGCTGTTCTTGCTATTGAAAAAAAGCCTTGATCCCGGATCTCGGGAAAGGCTTATTTGCCATTTGGGTCTGAATTTCACGCGGTATTCTTCTCAGGAATCCGGCTTCTCACGGGGGATGATGACCAGATCTTCAAGCAGCCGCTTGGTTGCCGCGGCGATGTCTTTAACTGCCTGGTTATAGATCTCCTCATTCAGGCGAGATGGTGATGGATATCCACTCACTTTGCGAACATATTGCAACGCCGCTGCGATGATTTCCTCATCGCTGGGTGGATCCTCCCCATTCCGCAACTGCTTAATATTCCGACACATCAAATCCCTCCATTCATTATTGATTACTACCAATGTCCCAAGGACGTTCGGGCTAATTTCATCCTAATAGAGACAAACCCCCAGCATCGAAAGATACTGCTCGACTCGACAATCAATCCCGGAAAAGTTCCTGCTTCAGTTGGGACACCTGCCTCATGACAGCGGGACAGCTTTGCAACTATCCTTCTTACTAAAGAAAGGAAGAAATGCGATGCGAAGGAGTTTAAGATGGGTTGGGATCGTCTTGGGTGGCTTGGTTGTGCTCATCGTTATCGCCGGAGCATCCATCTACATAACCAGCGAGGCGCGGTTGAACGCAACGTTCACTGCCCCGGCTGACACAATTCAATTTCACAGCAATCAACAGGTCATCGCCGAAGGCGAGCATCTGGCCTTGATCCGAGGATGTACTGATTGCCATGGCGCGGATCTGGGAGGCAAAGCCATGATTGACGAGCCCATGCTGGGGTTGATTTACGCAACGAATCTAACCTCAGGTCCAGGTGGGATTGGAGAACAATACACAGATCAAGCACTTGCCCGGGCGATACGCAACGGGATCGCTGCCGATGGCACGGGATTGCTCGTGATGCCCTCGAAAGAGTACTTCATCTTCAGTGATCAGGATGTCAATGCCCTGGTGGCGTATATTCGCAGTTTGCCCGCAGTCGATCGTGAATCTCTGGAAACGAAACCCAGTCTTTTCGCACGCGCGCTGTTTTTGGCCGGGCAGCTGCCACCCTTGGCTGCCGAAGTGATAGACCACTACGCCGAGCGTCCCGAGGCGCCACCAGCTGCAGCAGACGCCGCATACGGGGAGTATCTGGCGGTAACCTGCACTGGCTGCCATGGCGAAGACTTCGCCGGCGCCCAAATGCCCGGAGCACCTCCGGATACACCTCCCACATCCAACCTCACGCCCGGCGGTTCATTGGCCGCATGGGATGAGGCTGGCTTTATCCAGGCCATGCGTACCGGGGTGACGCCGGAGGGCAGGACAATGGACCCTGCTCTTATGCCCTGGCCAGCGATGGCCGTCATGAGCGATCTGGAATTGCAGGCGCTTTGGGCCTTCCTGCAGTCGCTCCCACCCGTCCAATAGACTGATTAAACACGAAGGGGATGAACTCACGATCTCATCCCGAAAGGAGAACACCATGAAAAATTGGTTCACCTCACGAAATGGAGCAGTCACGCTCACAGCCCTGGCGATCCTCAGCGAAGTCTGGCGAGGGTTTTTAGACGCAATGTTCGTCTTCCCGGTCGATTTCAATGACCCGCTCACCATGCAGGCAGCCGCACTTATCTTTGCCTTCTTATTCGGTGGCTGGGCCTGGGCGTTGGCGCTCGCATGGCAAGGCAGTCGGAAAGCGATGATCACTACCTTCGGTTTAAACCTCCTTGTCTTGCTCGCTATACCGGTTAGCTGGCTGTTTGTATACTGCCCAGCAGCCTGCCGTGCAGAGGCAGGGGTTTTCAACCTGGCCAATTCCATGAATCTCGTCCTGGGTTTGCTGGCCGCAGTCTCGCTCAGCTTCCATCTCCGCCGGGACAAGGTCCCACCAAGCGAGTTCAGTTCTACTGAAAACTAGGAGGGAAGCGAATGTCAACACAAACGTCAAATCTGAAGCCAAATTCAATGTTGAATCAAACAGCTTTTATGCGACTGGTGAGCGCAGCGTTAATGGGGAGTGCCATCGCGGCTGCGGTAGGGATTGTGTTTCTGCTCCTGTTCTTTTCCGGGGTCGGGGGGTATTTTGGGACGCTCAACGACATCGCCGTTGTGATCCACTACATTCTCTTGCTTCCGATTATGATCTACGTGCACCGTGTGATACCGGTCAACGGGTCGACGAGGCTGATCCAGATCCTGGGCTTCTCCGGTACACTGGCGGTCATCGTGCTGCAGACCATGCTCGTTATCAATTTACTACCCTTCCAACGACAGATCGTGCTCGTGATCCCGGCTTTTTTAGTGGTAACTGCCTGGTTCGCCATCACCGAACAAATGGGAAAGGCGGAACCACACTTACCCAAAGGCCGGGCGCAAGCCATCCTTGCCGGATTGGTTTTTGGATACCCCTTTTGGGCTCTCAACTTCCGTAAAAGACTGAATACTGGGATGACAGCGGTTCATCCCCAGGAGTAGAGATTGAGATGACTTCTGGAAGAGTGATCTTGTCTTGTTTCAAGGTAGGCGTCACCCATCTCGTCGAAGAGATCGATGGTTCCTGGACTCACACAACAAAACTACCCGAGTATCAGGTCACCTGCCTGGCGCAAGATCCACGCCATCAGGATGTAGTCTACGCCGGAACCCGCCAGCACGGGGTGTGGAAATCTGAGGATCGTGGGGAAACATGGACACAAGCAGGGATGGAAGGACAAATCGTCAAATCGCTCACAGTCAGTCCACATGATCCAGACATCCTCTTTGCAGGCTCCAAGCCTGCCTTGATATTCCGTTCGGTGGATGCTGGGAAGAGCTGGCATGAGTTGGAGGGTTTCCGAAAAATCCCCAATCGCTGGTGGTGGTTCTCACCTGCTGATCCTCCCGATAAACGGCCGTATGTCATTGAGATTTCCGTCTCCCCGACTGAGCCGGAGAGGATCCTGGCAGGTGTCGAGCTTGGCGGCGTTTTTCGCAGCGAAGACGGAGGGGATACCTGGTCCCGCCATTTGCGCCGGAGCCTACGGGATTGCCATTCCCTCAAATTCCATGTCAAGGACGGTAATTACGCCTATCAGGCCGGCGGATCGGGTGGGGGTGCTGCCATGAGTCGTGACGGCGGCCGGACCTGGAAGAAGCTTAAGCACAAGTTGACGAAATCCTACGGCATCGCCTGTGCTGCCGATGGAGAGTACCCAGATATCTGGTATACGAGCGCTGGGCCCAGCCCCTGGAAGACCGTCGGGGAGAATCCCGAGGTCTATCTCTATCGAACCAACGAGGATCAGCGCTGGGAGCCTATTGGATGGACAAATCAGCCCCTCAATGAAACACCAACCGTGATGACCTCGATCCCGGGATCATCCGGGGAGCTTTATGTTGGCACCCACAAGGGGTCGGTATGGCATACCACGGACTACGGCGACAGCTGGTCTCGACTAGCGTTCAAAGTAGATGCCATCTGGCATTCGCTGATCGTCATATAGCGATAGGAATCAATACACAATCTAATAAATCGTCTGATTGTGATTGATCTATTTCCAGGTACAGGATTGCCGTATCGTACGTAATTTGATGCTTCTGCGATGAAGGTAAACCGAATAACGTGAGTGACAAGGTACAATATGCACGCGGTGAGCGAACAGGTTTTAAGCTCAAATCCACCTCATAGAGAAGCCCTACCCCGAATCGACGGGGTGGCATTGCGCGCAGCCCGATATAGCTGGAGCGTGTTCGCTGTACTCAGCATTGTGATCTTAATAGCATCGTTGCCGGGGTACTTGCAAAAATTTGAAGGCCACATGGCTCACGCCAACCCAGAACATCTGGGCGCTGCAGTGCGGTTCTTCACCACCGCAAGCGGTCTGGCCTCACTCCTGTCGGCCTTGCTCTCAATTGCTCTATCGATCATGCTTTTCCAACGCAAATTCGAGGAACCCGCTGCAACAGCCCTCTCTTTCTACTTGATGGGATATGCCGTGATCATGGCCGGTCCCCTTGAATTTCTGGGTGGGTACTGGCTGGGCACGACCGATTTCGCCCTCACGCTTCAGGCGATCCTGATGGGCTCCCCCACGATCGCGCTCTTTGCGCTCTTTCCAAATGGTCGCTTCGTGCCCGACTGGATGCGTTGGGTATTAATCGCCTCAATACCCTGGAGCCTCTCCTTACCCATGCTGGGGCCCTTCACTGGCTCTGGGATCGGCGCGCAGGGGGTCACCTCAACAGTTGCAGCCATCATCTTTAGTGCCTTTATCCTGGCGGGGATCTACGCGCAGGCGTATCGATACATACGCGTGTCGAGCAGCGAGGAGCGTCAACAAACACGCTGGGTGTTTTTGGGATTCGGTCTCTGGTTTCTATGGATCCTGATCTCTACCGGTCCCTTCATGTATCTCACCAGCCTACCGCCCGGCAGCCCGGTGCCTTGGTGGGCACCGGCAAGCGAGTTGGGTTGGTGGCTTTCGTTGAGCATCCTGCCGATATCGCTCACCATCGCGATCACGCGCTTCCGGCTGTGGAATATCCATATTGTCATCAACCGCGCGCTGGTGTTCGGCGCAGTAACGCTGAGCACAATCGCGCTCTACGCTCTGGTGCTGGCGGGGTTGGGTTTACTTTTCCGATCCAGTGAAGGTATCGTCATCCCCTTGATCGCAACGGGGGTCGCAGTGCTGACGTTTCAACCGCTGCGTAGCCGTTACCAGGCAGCAATCAACCGCATGATGTACGGTGATCGCGATGATCCTATCTCGGTTCTCGCCCGGCTTGGCAAACAATTGGAGAACGCTGTCACACCAGAAGCGACCCTGACAGGCATTGTTGAAACCGTTGCTCAGACCCTCAAACTACCTTATGTCGGTATAACGCTGGGATCCGAAGAGACCACCATCGCCTCTACCGGTGAAGTGGTGGAGGGCTTGATCGACCTTCCTCTGATCTATCAGGGCCAGATAGTCGGGGCTCTCAAAGTAGCACCGAGGCTGCCCGATGAAGCCCTCACCGAAAAAGACCACCAACTTTTACAAAGCATCAGTCGCCAGGCAAGTGCAGTAGCCTTCAATGCCCAGCTAACCTCCGATTTACAGCTTGCTCGACAGCGCCTCGTTACGGCACGTGAGGAAGAGCGGCGCCGGATCCGGCGCGATCTCCATGATGGTCTGGGTCCCCAATTGGCTAGTCTGACACTAAAACTCGATGCTTCGCGCAATTTGCTTGGAAGTAAACCTGATGATGTCGAACGATTGCTGAGCGAATCAAAGACACAGGTTCAGGATGCCGTCGCCGATATTCGGCGGCTAGTCTATGACCTCCGGCCTCCGACGCTGGATGAATTAGGTTTGATGTCGACATTGCGAGAACAAGCCGCGACCGTCAGCTCAACCAAAGGGCACCAGATCTACATCGAAGGACCGGAGAACTTGCCAAAGCTGCCCGCGGCTGTTGAGGTGGCAATCTATCGCATCGTTCAGGAGGGCTTGAAAAATGCATCACAACACGGGGAGGCAAAGCACTGCTGGGTTCGGATAAGGGATGACGATGGATTGGCACTGGAGATCGAGGACGATGGGAGCGGAATCCCTGCAAACTATCGATCGGGTGTTGGTATCGCCTCCATGCGCGAGCGAACGTCAGAACTCGGTGGCACTTTCGATATTGGACCTAGCGCCAATGGCGGCACGCGCATCTCTGTATGGCTGCCCCTCTAGCGAGAGGAATGCATGGACCCGATTCGTATACTCATTGCTGATGATCACACGCTCTTCCGGGATGGTTTGAGAGCTTTATTTGACTCGCTGGAAGATTTCGAGCTGGTTGGTGAAGCTGCAGATGGTCCGCAAGCTGTCCTGGGGGCTGCCGAACTCCAGCCGGATGTTGTTCTGATGGATATCCAGATGCCAAGCTTGAATGGCATCCAGGCCACGCGTGAAATTGTCTCAGCCAGCCCTCATATCGGTGTGATCGTGGTCACGATGTTGGAAGATGACGATTCGGTCTTTTCCGCCATGCGCGCGGGTGCGCGCGGGTATGTCCTTAAGGGAGCAGACCAGGAGCAGATGCTGCGCACGATCCGGGCGGTTGCTGCAGGGGAGGCGCTCTTCGGTGCAGGCATTGCTGAACGCCTGATGAATTTCTTCAACAATCTGGAACCGAGTGCGGATGCCAAGACCTTCCCCGAGTTAACCCAGCGGGAGCACGAAGTCCTGGATTTGATCGCCAAGGGATCCAACAATCAGCAGATTGCCGATCAACTGGTCATCACGCATAAGACCGTTCGAAACCACGTCTCCAATATTTTCAGCAAGCTTCAAGTGGCGGACCGTGCACAGGCGATCATCCGGGCCCGCGATGCAGGGATGGGAGCGTGAATCCCAGGCTCGCGCTGCTGGCTGATTATCCCGATCTGATACCCGGGCTGGCACGGTGGCGCTGGGAAGAATGGGGGCATCTCACGCCTGATCGAACGCCGGAGGAATGGGAGCAGCAATTAGCCCAGCGAAGCCAGGTCGATCGCATCCCCCTGACAGTAGTCGCTTTTGTAAAAGATCAAGCCGTGGGATTGGCATCGCTGGTCGAGTATGACATGGATACACGGAAGGATCTCTCCCCCTGGCTTGCCGGGGTGCTTGTCCACCCTAAATACAGACGGTGCGGTTACGGCGCAGGCCTGGTAACTGCTATCGAGGAGCAAGCGAAGACCCTGGGCGTAGAAAACCTATACCTTTACACGAACTCTGCCCAGGGTTTGTACACCAAACTGGGATGGGGGGAAATCGGGCGTGAACCCTATCGAGGTCGGGAAGTGGTGATCATGAGCAAAGTGCTCGCAACGCAAGAACCATGATGAGGGAACAAACTTGAAAGCCAGATGACATGCGGCCGCAGGGGCGACCGGCCTCTCGCCCCTGCATATATTTATTTTGGGCACTATGTTGCACCCCAACGATCAAGTTTACCAAGGGAATCCTAAGGCAATGATAGCCTGCATCCATTACCCCCCTGCTTCCGCCATCGCGACAATATCCGTCGAAGTAACCACCTGCGCATGGGTCGCCACCCACTCCACCATTGCGGCGTATGCGGCCCACACCTGCGCTTGATTCTCCTGAGAACGCGGGGAGGAAAGATCCGGCGCGCCCAGATTGAATGGTGGCGAATTGGCCTGTGTCATGCTGGGATCGCGATAGTAGATCAACGTCCAGGGGGCTGATCCTTCACGATAGAAGTTGTACTCATCGATCGTGACCAGGATAAAGGGCAGCCGTTCAGCATTCCAGGTTTCGACCTCAGATTGCAAGCGCATCGCCGGTTGATAGGCAGCCGCGTAGTCGGTTGCGAGCATGTCCCACCAGGCCATGGAGGCATCGATCCCAGGCGCAGGCCAATGGGAGATCTGGATATCGACTGGACGTACCCACATGCTGTACTGCTGCTGGAAAGGTTGTTCAGCGTCTGCTCCTGGCTCGTTATACAGCACGACCATCTTCGCTCCGAAACCAGCAAACTGAGGTAATGCAAAGCCTTTTACCGGATCATTGGGAATGGAAACGGCGGAGGGGGGCCGCTCAAAGGTTTGCGAGAGATGTTGATAGCCGCCTGGCTCTGACTCCATCAAGCTTCCTGTACTTAAATCGAGCCGTTGGGATTCGTAATCTGCGATGCGCGCTTGCTTCAAGTTAACGGCACTGATCTGAATCGGCGAATGAAAGCCTGGCACAAGCGGATGTGGTGGTTGGACGTGGTAACTTATCGTCATCCCGCTTTCTTTCAAACGCTGGATCACCTCAGGATGACTTTGCAGATAGGCATGGGTCATCGGCCCGGTCAGGAAAAACTCCGCCTTTATATGAAAGCGATCAAACAGATCGACTAATTCAAGCAGTGTAGCGGCGCTATCGGTCAGATTCACGAAATCGCTTACCTTCACCACAAAAGTCACATGACCCAGTGGTTCGAACGCCTCGGTGGGTGTCAGCCGCGTTTCGAACGCCTCGGTGGGTGTCGGCTGCGGTTCGCTGCGCTCGGGGCAATCGATCGAACACAACTCCGCAGATTCCCCCTCATCACACACCCCATTCCCGCAGGGATCCGTCTGCTGAGCAGCAGGAGCCAGTGTCGCTTCCGCTTCGCCAGCACAGCCGGACAGGATCATTCCGCTCAACACTATGACCAGAATAAACGCACGACTCATCGTTTTCATCCTCATGCCTCTCATAACCCTTTCGCCTGCATTCTACAGTCGAGCACGTACGGGCGAAAGATGACTGGAGTAGGGATAGTAAGAACTGTACGGGGCAAGAATAAATTCCGCATGAATTGCAAAAATGGTATGAGATTCAGCCAAGCTATAGGAGTTTTTCCAACGCTTCCAGGATCCGCACCATCGCCAGCGTATCCCGCTCACAGTAGGCCCGGAGCGCCTCACGCTGCGCATCAGCCGCCGATCCGTCCCCCAGATCCACCAGCTGAAGATAGGTGTCCATCGCCTGCGTGCCGTCCTGAACATCAAGATCATCATAGCCAAGCGCAGGGACGAGTGCCGGGAGCACCGATTTCAATGAGACCGATCCTCCCATCTCAGGCACCCAGTACAACCGCTGCCGAAACGGTTCCATCAAGTCAATAAGACGTTCGATCAGCGCTTGCAGGGCTTCTGCATAATGCGGGAATTGTTCAGCCAAACCCCGTAGTACGTTGCGCTCAAAGCTGGCGTTGTACACGATCACATCCCCGCTTGTCCCGATCTCGGCCAGCAGCTGTTTGATGAAGTCGAGGCGTGGATCGATTCCCGCCTGTGCAAGAAATCCTGTGTGGCGCGCAGCAGCACCTGCAACTTCCTGCATATGAAGTGAATATTGAAAGGGGACGTTGGTGTAGGGTGAGAGGCCGTCGTATGGCGGAATTGGAATTCCGAAGGTCTCAAAATCGAGGAAGAAGAGCGGGTACCGCAGCCCCTTAATAAAAGCCATTACTTCATCCCGCTTGAGAACCGTTGCCCTGGCCTTATGGGCTTCAGCATGAAAGCCTGAGGAGGAGGGCATAGCAAAGCTAGCGGGGACGTCTTCGATTCGGGTGATCCCAGCCTGATAGAGCTCGAATTTCTTCCTCATCGTAAGCCGGTACAGATCAAAAATCGAAGGTTGGGGCAAATGGGCCCAGCAGTGACCGATAAAGTCGCAATCCACGGGATCTTTACAGTACGGACCGATATCTCGATCGGGAACAACCTCTGCATGCAAATGGCTGATTGAACTCGAAATACTGGCCTCCACCTGCGGTTGGAGCTCCTCCACTTGCAGTATCAAGGAGGATTCCTGGAACAACGCTTGAAGATCCAGCGCGCCCTGGCGTACATAATCGCTGTTCATGTGCAATAGGATCGCGTCTTCGACCAGCAATCCCGACCCTCGCAGAACGAAGAGCTGGACCGCCAGGTCCCACAGGTGTTGGTCCTTCACCTGGCTGGTGCTCTTGACTTCGATCAACCGCCAGCCCTGCTCTCCCATAACGAGAATATCGACCAGGATGAAAACTTGATCGAATTGGAAGGCGGGTTCATAGAGAACCTGCATACCGGCCTTGATCAAATCCTGTGTGCGCCGCAGGGAGGGGTCGATCATTCCAGGTATACGTCCGATCTCACCGCCGGGGTAGCGCCCACGCGCCAGCATGCCTACCTCCTGCCCCAGGCGCATGCGCAGCTGCGACTGCGAGTCAAGGGGGTCGCGCAGCTCGGGTTGCAGTTCGTTCAACATCAAGCTCTTGGGGCATTGCAGCCCACGCAGAAAGGTAGATTTGGTGAGGTGGATGAATTCTTTCACTCGTCTCTCTTTTATATCCCGGACTTTCGCGTACTGTACGAGAGGGTAAGAAGAGAGTCAAATAAGAAACACTTGCAGGATGCTGTGATGATAGCTATAGTGGAGATTAGTAAGTGAATTCATTCACGAATAAGTTCACGTAATCGTTCATCATTCCCTTTCATCTCACCTCAGAAAGCGCAGGTCTTCGTGCTAAAACGATGTTTGTCACTCCTGTTATTAACGTATTCCGGGATTATGATCACAAGTTGTAACCTTCCCCAATCCTCAGGTGAGACCCCGCAACCGGACGAGGATGATCATGTTCCATGTAATACGGATGCCCTTGTGACTGCTTTGGCAAACGCGCCATCGGTTGATACTCTCGAAATCTCACTGACTCCAGATTGTGTCTACGAATTCTCTGAGCCCTATACTGCGGGAGATCCCATGGGTGCCTCAGCTTTACCTACAATCACAACGGATGTGATCATCCATGGCAACCACGCCAAAATCACTCGTAGTATTGTTGGGGATTCCCCAGCATCCGGTTTTCGGTTCTTCCATCTCGAAGGGGGCGCACTCTCCTTTGACTCCTTATACTTAGAGAATGGTGGTTGGGCAGAGGTAATCGTTGAGTGCCAATCTGCTGGCAACTGTGGCAATGGGGGAGCAATCTATGTTGAAAGCGCTAGCCTTTCGATTTCGAACAGTACTTTGACAAGCAACGCTGGACTTATGGGAGGAGCAATACTCGTTAACGCTAGTTCAAGCCTATCCATTGGAAATTCGCTATTTGAGGGAAATTTTGCAGAAACGGGTGGAGCCATCATGACGTATGGTGTTGCCAACGTGTTCAATTGCACTTTTCGCTCAAACACCGTTGACCTCCCAGGCGGAGGGAGTCGTGGAGGGGCTTTTTACAATGCAGGCGATCTAATTATTAATGAAACCACGCTCGATGGAAATCTTGGGAGGAATGGGGGCGGTGCAATATTCAATAGCGGTACCCTCTCTGTTGCAAATTCCACCATTATCCATAATTGGTCATCTGGTACCTCCGGTATAACAAACCATGGGGTTCTTACCATAACGAATAGCACAATATCCAATAACCACTCAGGGTATTCAGCTGGCTTTGGATACTCACTTCCAAGTGCAGCCATCTCTCACTCAGAAGGCATCACGGAGATTGACTCAACAACGATTGTGGAGAATCAAGGGTCTGGTCCGGGTATATCAGCAAGCAGGGCTGGCACTGTACAAATATCCAACTCGATTATTGCAAATAACCAGGGTGGGGACTGTTACATTTTGGCGGATATCTTAGTTGAGGGAAGTGCAAATCAAGATTCTGACGGAAGCTGCGCTCAATTTACTCACCATGGTGACCCTAGGATTGGGCCGTTGGCAAATAATGGCGGTCCAACGCTGACGCATAGCCTACTCTTCAATAGTCCTGCGGTAGATGCAGCGCTTGGTGATTGCCCAGACACTGATCAGCGAGGGGTACAAAGGCCTGAAGGATCGGGGTGTGATCTTGGAGCCTATGAACATGCGCTACTAAGCATCGGAGGTCTTCCCCCGTTCCTACCAGAAGCAGCCGACCCGGAACCAGAAACCTCCGAGTACTCGGCTGATGCACTCCTCCCGGAAGGTGAGCCCAGCAAACCTTCCCATACAGGCCGAATCGATCAGGCTGTGCCCTGTTTCAATGGCCCTGGACCGATGTACGCCGTGGTCAGCTCGCTGCAGCCCGGCGCGCTGGTGGAGATCATCGGGATTTCCGAAAACGGGGAGTACATCGTAGTCCTCAACCCCTGCTACCCCGGCGTCCCTTGCTGGGCCAAGGAAAGTTCGATTGAGCTCCACGACCGGCTGGATCCGAGCCGGGTGATCCCGGATCCAGAAGTACCAGAACAAACAGAAGAAGAACAAAATAAGGCTGAATCACCTAGTTGTGAACCCTATATGGGTGAATCAGAATGCAAGGCTGCGGGTGGTACATACAGCATGAATTCACTTCCACCTTGCGGCTGCCCACCCTAAAACCTACTTCGATTTGGCATCCTCAACAAACGAGCATCGAAATTGATCTGCCGGAGGATGAACAAACGTTTGATCCAGGTGAAGGTGCGATCAAGGCGATCTCCTTGTAGGCGCCACCCTGGAACGTCCAATCCGCCGCAAGTTGAATATAGGCTCCATCAAGCATCTTTACGACGCGGCGGACACAGGTCACAGGACCGTTCTGAGATTCAGCCTCCGTCCGCCAGGTCCCGATCAATGCTGCAAATAGGCCAAGGTTTCCACGGCCTTTCTTCCAGCCCCACGGTTTTGTTAGCTATACGATTCGCCTCCTTTCACTTTGTTTTCCCGATACAAAGCAGCACACCCTGGGAGAAATCTGGAATGATACAATGAGTATATTCCGGACGTTTGTTGTCTAAAAAATCGGGAGATTGCACATGGCTCAGGTAAGACCCCTTGAAGGTCAAACGGTCAAAGCGCTTTCTTGGCAGCTTCTCTTTGGAAACTATCGCCCCAAACTCGGCGCTGAGGGATGGAAAGAACTTGCTGATACCGTCGGAGCGCCGGAGTTCAGAAAAATGGACCCAGATGAAGACTGCCCCATGGAACCCTTAAATCAGGCGGTGCTCTTCATCGACAAGAAACTTGGCCAGGATGATGGTGCCTTGATCGAGGAGATCACCATCGCTTCGGTGGAGAGCTGGGCCAATATGTTCAGCAATCTGGTCAAGCAACTGCAGGGACGCCCGCAGAAGATGATGGAGATCTTCTGCACTGAGGTTCACCCCTATTTTCTGAATGATCCCACTGCAAGTGAGATCGTCGAATCAGCCGAAGATCATTTTGTGCTGAGACTGGACAACGGCTTGCTTGAAGGCTTCAAATCCGGCCTCGTGCGGGGCTTCATCGACATCGTTGGAGCCGATGCCAAAGTCGTCAAGAAAGGCGAGGATTACCATGTCAGCTGGACCGTGCGAGAAGACACGCCGATGCCTTCGCGTTGGGCGCTCTTCGTCAACGCCACTCGCCTACCTTTCCTGACCGCCTCCGTGATCTCGGTGCTCGTTGGTACGGCTATCGCGTGGCGAGAAGGGGCGCTCAATCTCGGGACGTTCCTGCTTACCTTTTTTGGGACGGCACTCTTCCACATCGGCGCGAACGTGATCAATGACTATTTCGACCACCGCAGCGGTGCCGATGAGGCCAACTTAACCCCCACCCCCTTTTCCGGCGGATCCCGTTTGATCCAGCGCGGGTTATTCACATCGAGGCAGACTCTCAACCTGGCGTTGATTATCTATATCCTGGGAGCCCTGATGGGGTTTGGATTGATCTACTTGGTTGGGTGGCAAGTCCTATTATTCGGCCTGGCAGGCTTCCTGGTGGGCTACATCTACACCGCCCCCCCATTCCGGCTTGTTCACCGTGGCATTGGTGAGATCGCCGTTGGGCTTGGCTTCGGACCGATCATCGTCCTGGGTTCCTATTGGGTGCAGACACAACGCATAAGCCTTGAAGCCATCCTGGCTTCGATCCCGATCGGTCTCCTGGTCGCAGCTATCCTGTATATTAACGAGGTCCCTGATCGTATGTGGGATGAGCGGGCTGGAAAGCGCACGTTGGTTGTCCGCTTGTCACGCAGCGCCGTCCTCTCTGGCTACCTGATGATTGTGGGCTCGGCCTACCTGACCGTTCTCCTTGGCGTCGCCTTGGGATGGATGGCACCTGCCTCACTCATCGCCTTCCTTACCATCCCCATGGCCCGGAGTGCTTATCGCACGCTCAGGCGCCATGATGCCTTCCCCTACCGTTTGATCCCCGCAAACGCCACGACGATCTTCATCCACCTGCTCTTTGGGATGTTGTTGTTTTGGGCTTATATCGGCACCGGATTGGTGGAAATTCTGTAGGGAATGCTTCACCGATCTCTCTGGAAGCAAAAAGGGTCGGGGATTACTCCCGACCCTTATCCTTTAAGCCCTTCCATCAGGAACGGAGGCGTACCCCTATAAACTTTCATAGTGATGTTCAGTGAATCGATTCCAGCCTTTCTTGGTCTTTGACTCTACCACCCAATGGAATCCTCCCCGCTCATCTGGCCAGTAGGCCATGCGTGCCAGCCCGGCTGGCATCTGAGCTTCAAAACCGATGGCCTGGGGATGAATATCCGTAACATCAGCTAATGTGCCCTGCGATTGCTTTTTATCCGAAGTGAAGGACCAGAACTGCACTTCACCACCGGGACCAACGCCGATAAAGGCGATCTCCTTATAGGAGCCACCTTGGAAGGTCCAATCGGCCGTCAATTGCACATAGGCCCCATCAAGCACCTTTTCAAAACGACGAATACAAATGACAGCACCATTCGCAGAGTCGGCTTCGGCTCGCCACGTACCCATCAACGGCTCAAAAACACCTAATTTACCACGGCCTTTCTTCCAATTTTTATTCTTTGAACTCACGTAGAGATCACCTCTAAACTTGATTATTTCACGGGATTTCCAAGATATTTCAATGGGATTGAACGCTCTATCGATGTTGTTGTTATAGGAGTTGGGCCCACTAGCTCACAGTGATTTCTACCACCTGGACGCCATTATTCCCGTAACCCAGTTGGTTCCAGCGCTGCTCCATCGGCTGAATTTTACCGGAGGAATCACTTGCTCGTGAGATGAGCGTGTAGCTACCCGACGACTCCGGGGTCCAGCGATATGTCCAGCGGGTTGGGACATAGCGAGAGGTGGGAGGATGCAGCTCAGCGATCGCCCAGCTGCCACCCTGATCGAAGCTCAGCTCCACCTGGGTGATCTCTCCATCCCCAGACCACGCCAAGCCCTCGATTTCAAAGGTACCCCGCTCCAGCACATCGCCGGAAATGGGCGAAGTGATCAGAGCTCGAACGCGCATCGCCCGTACGGGCTCTGCTTCAGGGGTGCCCTGCTCCTCAAGGTAGACGTAATGCTCACTTTGAAAGAAGCCCTCAAACGGTTCAGTGAGGGCGCGAACCTCGGTCAGCCATTTCACCGCTGCCATGCCATACCAACCGGGAACATGTAAGCGCAGTGGAAAGCCATGATCTGGGCTGAGCGGCTGCCCATTCATCTCCCACACCAGCATCGTATCAGGATGAAGCGCGACCTCGAGCGGCAGGCTGCGGACATAGGACACCTCCCTGCCGGGCTCAACCTCGCCCCAATCGGCGCCCTTAAAACTGATTTCGACCACATGATCGTGGAGTCCGACTTGTTCCATCACATTGGATAACGGTGTGCCTTTCACTTCGATCACGCTCACCGCCCCGTAACCCCAGGGCGTCCCCTTGGGTTGCGGGTTCATGCTCGTGCGACCATTTCCCGCACACTCGAGCGTGATCGCAAGTGTTTTGGTGGGGAGAGTCTGGATCTCTGCGAGGGTAAAATCGCGCCCTCGGTCGAATGCGCCTGCGGTGTGCAAGCGCCAAGAATCAATATTCAACTCGGGAACGGCAAAATGATTGCGGATATAAGTGAGCTTCGCCGGAGTTTTTTGATCGGCCAGGACAGTTAGAGGGGTTCCGGCGTTGAAGGGTTGTTTCGATACAACTTCCAGGCTCGGCTGTTGCTTTGACATATTTCTCCTTTTCACTGGCAAAGTCTCGCTTCCTATCATTGTACCCGCAGTGGAAATTGGCTCTTGACAATACTATGCTCTGGATATATACTTCACAAAGTACTTTGTGATACAAAGTTCATTAGATCATAAAGTAATTGTTTAGGAGCCCCATAATGTCTGAT
>JBFFQB010000052.1:0-22911 GCA_041573795.1 Anaerolineales bacterium | reverse complement strand
GGCTTCGCTCTCTTTAGGCCGTGTTCTCTGCGGGGCAGCGAGACGTTAGCCAGCAAGGGTCTAACATTCAATTTACGGCCTGATTCAATAGTGTCTCGCGAATTTTTATAATAACTCGGACGCAATCATTGGTGCTGTTTGAAAGTATGATGGAGGTATATCCCAAATCCATATAAATATTCAGCATTGAACAAACGCCTGGGAAGTGTCCGCCATGACCGACAACACCGTGATTATTGATTGTATCAACCATAAAACCGTAAGCGTATTCACCTTCCATTCCGGGTATTGGACTGCTACCTTTGCCTTCCAGCAATAAATCTGTAAATTCCGAACTTAATAATTTATGGTTCCTCAAACAACGGCTAAATTTGAGCAGGTCGTGCGCCGTAGAATATCCTCCACCCGCTGAACTACCTTTGAACGGAAGCACAGAAAGGTTACTGGATACATCACCATAATTTCGGAGATTTCCAGCGTAACCGATAGCGATATTGGCTACTACCCTGTCTACTTCGTACGATCCGGTATCCGTCATCCCGCACGGTTGGTAGATATTCTCCTCAACGTATTCGAAGTAAGTTTTGCCAGTTGTTTGTTCGATGATCATTCCTAATACGATAAATCCCGCATTGCTGTAGGAACTTCTAGTACCTGGCTCGAAGTGCAAGTGATGATCAACAAACAAAGGGAGGTAGTCAGCAAGCTCCTTATAACGATCTTTTGATGCTTCACGATACTCTTGTGTGAAAAAATCTCCCATACCTGAAGTATGGGTTAGCAATTGATGGATTGTCACAGCTTCTGCCACTTCTTGGTTCGGATATCCAGGGATGTGCTCGATGATCTTGTCATCTACAGAAATCATTCCCTGCTCGACGAGTTGCATAACGGCAATTGCTGTAAACATCTTGTTCATCGACCCTAAATTGAATTTTGTATCAAGCTGATTGGAAACAGCATAATCTCGGTTAGCGAATCCATATGCCCTCTCTAATATCGGTTCTCCATCTTGGGCAATTAGCACAACACCTGAAAATTTTTCCTCTGAATCTAAATCTTCGAGGTAGCTGGCGATTTCACTTACACTGTCAGGAGTGGTGGCGCATCCAGAAAGAATGACAATAGTGAAGAAGGAAAATAAGAAGAATATCTTTCTTTTCATCAATCGTTTCCTTTTTATCACTCAATGCCTATTTATCAGGTCAAAGCTCACCCTATAATCTTGCGTCTCGATGGCTAACAGCCTCGAGCTGCGAAGTCCCGCACTTTTTCTGCGGGGAGCAGCCTCGCAAAGCTATGCCTTCACTATTTCGCGCCATGCGTGGGGTACGCTGTGTGCGTCCCAGCGTTCATCTGGGGCTCCAGCGAGCTGTTGGGCGATAGAGATTGGAGCCGGACCCAAGGGACTAGCGAATTGACCCTCAATTGCCATCCGCAATTACCCTGTTTATCGTCCTTTGTTCCCTCTCCGAGTAGATCGACTTCACATACCTCTCCCACAGGTAGAGCGTGCGGGGATTCGTCAGTGGCACGCGCCCGGGAAACCTACCCGTCAGGAATGCCATAATCCTCCCGCGACGGTGGACCTCCAGTATGAAGTCGACGTACATCTCTGCGAATACGAGTTCCTCCGAACTAGGATCGCCTTCTGTCGGAGTCCTGCCCGCAAAGAGCTGATGGTACTGCTCAGCACTGCACCAGAGGGGAAGAAGGGCTTCCGAGTGATCCAGAACCAACCGCGCCATCTGAAACCAGCGCTCGTAATACCGGATCGACCATGCCGCCTGGCGGGCTGAGAGAAAGCCTCCAATGGAGACAGAAAGCGCGATTAGTGAGATTGCTATAGCCACAGTCTGGGTAGGCATACAAATATCCTCAAGTAAGAAGTTCCCTCCAACGCGTCGCCCCCCGATTGGCGCACCGCAAGGACGGACATGCGCGCAAGATGGGGATGCGCGTTATTCTGTAATCGTTGCCGATTCATTCAAATATCTCCTCCTGTTTTTTACGAAAAACATAACACCCCGACCATTGGTTGGGTCGGGGATAAACGCAGTTAATCTGAGTTCCCGCAGGAATGTATTGAAGTGGCGTATTTCACATATTACGTGAAATTATCCTGCACATCAATAGAACATAAAAGCACCCCCAATTAGAAGTTCTGATCACCCTCTCATCTGCCACCCCCACTGTCAGGCAGTATCCTATAAGAGAAGAAGGCCACATCATCTGTGGCCCACCTTGCCTTTAGGGAGGGGATCGGATGACAGCAAGTTCTAACGGCGATTATCGCATGGGGACGAGCACGGGGCTGCTGGGATCCAGCGAATGCGCAAAGTAACGTTTATGTAAGGACAAATAGGGGAACAGCGACCGAATTACGGTCAGGGAATGAACTTCGGAGGTAGCTATCGGTGTGGAATGCTACTCTGTACGAGCGACATCGATCGATTTGATCTCAAAGTAAGCCTCGAGAACTTGACGAACAACTGGCCCTGCTGTGACCGCCCCCTCACCTCCATAGTAGACGAATGCGACGATGGCAATCTCTGGATTCTCAAAAGGAGCGTAGGCTGAGTACCAGGAGTGTGTTGGCCATTCTCCAGGTTTGCACAATCCTTGATTGAACACTACCTCATCGCAGAATTCCCCGGTACCCGTTTTGCCCGCGGAAGAGATGGTTTCCAGCTCTGCGTACCCGAAAGCAGTACCATCCTGGTCTCCCTCGATATCCGTAACGACCAGTCGCATGCCTTGTTGAACCAGCCTGAGAACTTCTGAATCGATTTCGACGTCTGGTGTTTCGATGCCTTTATCCAGCCGGCTTTCCTGAATGAGTGCCTTCAATTCCGGGGGCAGGGAGGGGCAGTTATCCCCGATTTCGGCGCTGGGGGTGATCACGCCGTCGGTCAAATCCCAGAGGATACACGGCTCATAGCGCTCAATAGTGTTGCCTTCACCGTCAAGGATTTCCTGAACCATGTGTGGCCACATCACACGCCCGCCATTGGCGATAGTGGTGACAGAAGTCAAGACCTGTAAGGGTGTGGCGGCGACAAAACCCTGGCCGACAACCGAGTTGTAGGTATCACCGGTCGACCAGTTTTCTCCCAGGTTGATCCGTTTCCAATCCTGATTGGGGATTAATCCGTCTTGTTCACCGGGCAAATCAATCCCGAGCTGCGCGCCATATCCCAATGCGGGTGCGTATAAATTCAATCCCTCAACCCCCAGGCCATCCCCTGCTACTTCTGGCTCGTAGCCACCGCCAATCTTGTAAAAATATACGTTACACGACCAGGCGAGTCCGTGGATAAAATCTACCTCCCCGTGACCATCTTCTTTCCAACAGACGAAATCCTTGGCTTTGCCTGGGTCGGTAGGGAAATATTTATTCTCGATCGTAATTTTTCCCGTATCGATGAGCTTGTCTTCGGGTTGTATGATGCCTTCATTTAAGGCTCCCGTGGCTGTAACCAACTTGAAGGTAGAGCCGGGCGGGAATTCGCTGGATATGGCGTGGTTTGTGAGTGGGCTGCTGCGTGTATCTTCCTCGAGCTGGGAGTAGTAATCCTGTGGGATGAAACGTGCAAATCGATTGTTCTCATAAGGTGGCCAGGATACCATCGCTAGAATCTCGCCGGTCTGAGGATTGATCGCGATCAGGGCTCCCAGTGGAGAGCGCTCCTCACCTGAAAATCGGTTGATGAACTCGATGCGATTGGCCAATGCTGTCTCGGCCGCGCTTTGTAAGCGCGTGTCGATCGTCAGGCGGAGGCTATTTCCCGGCTCCGGCTGCAAGAATGTGCCTAACTCACGAATGATTTGTCCGGCGACATCACGCTCGATCTGCTTTTCTCCGTTTCTTCCGGCCATGATGTCCTGATACATGCCGTTGTAACCAACCTCGATGCCAGCATAGCCAACTTTGTCTCGCTGCGGAAGAAATCCAAGGTCTTGATAGTACTGGGACAGAACGGCCGGGATTGGGCCTAAATAACCGACAACCGAAGCAGTTAATGCTCCCGTAGTGTAGTCCCTTACCGGCACGGCGATTACGCTCACACCTGGAAGATCGATCTGTTCCTCTCTCAGGATCCGAGCTGTTTGCTCATCGATGTCACAGGCGATAGGCCAAGCCTCAAAAGGTTTGTTGGTGAGACCTTCTTCCACTAATTGAATAATGCCTCTTCCTGGTATGCAGGGCGCAGCTGGTGGACCCTCTTGATCGATGGGGACGTCGGTAAGCTCCGCTATGCGCTGGTAAATTGCATCGATCTCGGCTTGAGAATCGGGCAGCAAGGCCGGCGTGATCATCACCTGGAAGGATGGGATATTGCGAACGAGCTGAAAGCCATTGCGATCATAGATGACGCCGCGCGGCGCCGGGATGCTGACTTCGAGAAGGCGATTGTCGTCTGCTTGGGCACGATACTCGGCGCCCTGAAGGATTTGGAGATTAAACAACCGGATGAGGAATACGAGCACCACCCCAGCAATGATGAGGTAGGTTGCTCGCAGGCGAAGTAGGGAGAGGCCGGTGTTGTTGCTGTCAGCGGAAGCCATAATTATTTCTTCAAGCGGAGGAGATTAGATCTCTACCTCCGGGGGGTACAGTCGGCGATACATTCCGAGCATGACCTGATAGGTCGGCAATATGAGAATCATATTCAGGATCGTACTGGGGAGGATAACACGGCCAAAGGAAAATGGAAGATCAATCTGGCGGCCCATAGCGAAAAGCCACACAAGCGCCTGCAGGTGAAAGAATAGCGATGCTACCAATCCTATCCCTATCGGCATGAGCAGGTTTGCTTCCCACACACGTCCGGCGTAGAGCGAGACAAAATAGGCAATAATGATCAGGTTGATGGCGCTAGAACCAAGAGGCAAGCCAGAGAAGGAGTCTAGGAGTAGCCCACCAATAAGCCCCCAAATCATGGCCTGCCGATCACCACCGCATAATCCCCATGCTACCACCGCCAGTAAAACGATATCTGGACGTCCATCAAAAAAATGGATGTCGGCAAATACAGTTGTCTGCAAAATTGCCAGGACGATCAGCAGAGGGATTCCGAATATGTAAGCCATACCAATATCAGGGGCTTATGCTTTCGAGGATCAACGGCTCGAAGTTGGTGATGACCAAGACCAGGCTTAATTCTTCGAAATCAACACTGGATTGGATCGTTGCATCTTGAAACAGATCAAAATCCCTTCGTCGGATACTGGTGACTGCTCCTACTGGAATGTCGGGGGGATATTTTCCGCCCAGGCCAGAAGTTAATACAAGCTCACCTTCGCTTAATTCGGCATTGAGGTCGATCAAGTCAACGAAAATCTCACCATTTAATCGAGCGCTGAGGATGCCTTCTGTGCGCGCTTGCTGGAACTTTACATTGACTGCTGTTTCGGGATCTGTAACCAGTTGTACCCGGGCGTAGCTGGCAAAGACTTCTTCCACCCGGCCGACCAGGCCCTGTGCTGTCACAACCGGCATACCAACGGCCACGCCGGCGTCGGAACCCTGTCCAATGAGGATTGAGCGAATAAAGGGACTGACATCGCGCCCGATCACGTTTGAAGCCAAGTAGCGACTCGCCGGTTGGGCCCTGGCATAATCCAGTAATGCCGCAAGGACCTCAGCTTCTGAAGCTTGCTCCCTGAGCGCGATAATCTCCTGTTGCAGGAGTGCATTTTCTGCCTGGAGCCTGTCGATTTCCGCTCGCATTGAAGCCATATCACTGGGCGAAGCTAAAAGATCTCGAACGGCAACGTAACGAATGGCAAACCAGCTTTGCAACGCAGTCACCGGGCGCATGAACGCACTGGTCACAGGTGCGAAGTAACCACTGAATTGCAGTACCGCTATAGCGACTGCGATCAAAATAAGTGTGCCAGCAAAAATTGCCCTTGGTGAGGTTCTTCTCATGGTAATACTCGCACTTTTGCGAGTTGGAGGCGAAGTAGGTTTACCCCGGGGTGCGTTCTAATCCGACGAGGAAACGGCCGAGTAGATCCATATCTTCGAGTATCAATCCGGCACCGCGTGCGACACAGGTCATAGGATCCTCAGCTTGCCATACACGCATGCGCAGTTCGTTTGAAAGGCGATCGGTGAGACCCTGCAATTGTGAGCCCCCTCCGGCCAGGCAGATGCCTTCTTCCATAAGATCGGCGATGAGCTCAGGTGGGACTTCATCAATAGCATCCCGGATCGTATCCACGATGATCTTGACGGAACCTGAGAGCGCTTCTCTGATCTCTACCGACGAGATTTCAATCGCTTCTGGTAATCCGCTGACGAGGTTGCGACCTCGTACGCTGATCGTTTTTTCTTCTTTTAGCGGATAAGCCGAACCGATCTGGATCTTGACGCGTTCAGCCATTCTCTCCCCGATCAGCAGGTTGTACTTGTTGCGGATGTAGTTAATGACGTCCTGATCCATTTCATCACCGGCAACTCGCAGGGAGCGTGAGACGACGATTCCACCCATGGAGTAAACGGCCATTTCCGTAGTCCCGCCGCCGATATCAACAATCATCGAACCGCGTACTTCGCCAATCGGTAATTGAGCGCCAAGTGCGGCTGCAGTAGGTTCCTCTACTAGGTGTGTTTGCCGAGCCCCAGCGGCCATTGCAGCATCGTAGACAGCCCGTTTCTCCACCTCTGTCGCACCACTGGGGATCCCAACGACGATCCGGGGGCGGGGGACGGGTACGATGCTCTGTTCATGTGCCTTGCCAATGAAGTATTCCAACATGCTCTCGGTGATGTCGAATTCAGATATTACGCCATCACGTAGAGGCCGTATTGCCACCACATTCGCCGGGGTGCGCCCAACCATTTGTTTCGCTTCGGCTCCCACTGCGAGGGTGCGTTTGGTTTTCTTCTCAATAGCGACCCAGGAGGGTTCATTAATCACGATACCCTTACCACGAACATTGACCAGGGTGTTCGCTGTGCCGAGGTCTATGCCGATATCAAGGGAGAAGAGGCCCAGGAGCCAATTCAGGGGGTTAAAAGCCAAGTTGCCGTACCTCCACTGGAGCCAAGACGGCATTATACCATCAAGCCCAATCGCATCCTAACAACGCCTTTACGTATATGGCGAATGATCGCAGGAGGCGCGATGCTATAATGCGTTTATGTACGAGAAAGTAGCACAGACAATCAACGACTTTGGGCTCTTAACCCCTGAGGAACCGATCGTGGTCGGGGTATCAGGTGGAGCAGACAGCTTATGCTTGTTGGATTGCCTGGTTGAGCTAGGGTATGCGCTGGTCGTTGCTCACCTGGACCATCAACTGCGACCCGAGAGCGGTGAAGAAGCACAGTTTGTAGAAAAGATCTGCGAAAGCTATGGCGTGCCATGCATCCAACAAGCTACGGATGTGCGCAAACTGGCTGGGGAGGGCGGGTCACTTGAAGAAGCGGCTCGCCTCGCTCGCTACAATTTCCTGGCACGGATTGCCCGGGAGCAAAATTCAAAATATGTCGCCGTGGGGCACACATGCGATGATCAGGTTGAAACCATCCTGATGCATCTTCTACGGGGTTCTGGTCCGGGGGGGTTGCGGGGGATGCTCCCAAAAACATCATTTACGCAGTGGGCTGGCATTGAGATTGAGGGGGAAATCGATTTGGTCCGGCCACTGCTCGAATGCTCAAGGATCGAGACAGTGGCACATTGCCAACACTTAGGACTCACGCCGGTTGATGATCCCAGCAATGCGGACCTCACCCTTCACCGCAATCGCATCCGTCATGAACTGCTGCCATTGCTTGAGAGCTACAACCCAGGGATTCGTGAGGTGATCCTGCGACTATCGGATGTCATGCGCGGGCAAGTGGCGTTTAATCAAATGCAGCTTTCGCGGGTTTGGCCAGAGGTCATGAGAGCGCTTGGGTCGAATGGATATGTCATTAATGTGCGCAGATTCAGAGAATTGCATCCCTTTCTCCAGGGCTCCATCATCCGCCACGCGATTGCAAACCTGGCGCCAGCTTTGCGCGACATCAGTTATGAAGCAACAATTCGTGCGAAGGATTGGTTAGAGGGGTCGAGAGGCTCGTTAACACTGCCGGGTGAACTCTCATTAGAATGGTTTGGTGAAAATGCCCTTATATGCCGGCCGGGAGAATTTCTGCAGTTTGAAACCTATCCGCAACTATCATCCGATTCAGAATTGATCCTTCGCTGCCCAGGTGAGATCGAGCTGGATAACGGTTGGCATATTAGTGCGCAGGTAGAATCCAGGCAAGACCCCAGCCGTGAGCCATGGACAGCAGGGGTCGATCATATGTCAGCGGTGTTTTGCGCGAAAGGGTTCCCACCTGAATTGACCGTGCGCCGACGACGTTCCGGAGATCGGATCCAGCTTCCAGCCGTGGATGGGACCACCAAGATCGCTGACTTGATGATCAATCGAAAGATTCCCCGCCAGCTGCGAGCTCAATGGCCGCTGATCGTTTCAGGGGATCAAATGTTGTGGGTGCCGGGAGTCCAGCGCTCGGATCAATACATGATTACAGAGGACAGTAGTGATATTGTCGTACTTCAGCTACAACCCCCCGAGGAGTTTAAGCATGTTTAAACCTCGTTTTAATCTGTGGATTGAGAAGGATGGAGCGGTTGTGATCAGTCAGTGGCGAGCACGTCTGCTCCGGGCGATTGATCAAACCGGATCGATCACTGCAGCGGCGGAGGCATTGGATGTGCCCTATCGAAGAGCGTGGGAACGAGTTCAGGAGATGGAGCAATGCCTGGGGGATAAGCTTGTGTTGACAGAAGTCGGGGGAACGAGTGGTGGCGGGGCGCAGCTTACTGCAGAAGCTAGAATGTTGCTTAGCCGCTTTGACCGCTTTGCTAAAGGGTTTGAAGAAGTAGTCCAGGCGCGCTTTCTGGAAGGATTTAACCCAAATCCTTGAGTAACAGATCGTGATCAAGCCCTAACAGCTTGACCTAGTCCAACTCCTTTGCTAGAATGCTGCGAAGTACCTTACAACTGCATATTGGGAGATCAGCGTATGGATCTCGCCCAAAAAGCGAGATAACGAGGTGGAGGTTTCTCCCCGCAAGGGGAGACTAACCCAGGGTAAGGTTCTGGGAAAAATCGAACTGATCAGCGGATGCCTCCTGAGCTTGCCACGAGCTCATCTCTCCCTTCCAAGAGAAGCGTAGCTTGAAAACTGTGCGGTGACGCGCAGACGAAGAGCAGCGCAGTGGACAGGCTTATTGCCAAGAGTATGAGCCTGTGATGTTTTGGAAGGGCGTATTTTTGAAGTTGTTACCCTACGGACACGCCCTGCGTGTCTTTATTTATTAACGGCAGAATCCATCTTATAGCAGCCTGCATGGGGCTGAAGATTGATAAATTACAGGAGGATCCATATGAAAACGGAAATCATCAAAAAAGCGAAAGACGACGGGGTCAAGTTCATCTGCCTTCAGTTCACAGACGTCACCGGCACGGTCAAGAGCGTCGACATACCCCTTGACCGGTTGGAGGTTGCGCTCGATGAGGGCATCTGGTTTGATGGTTCATCAGTGGAAGGATTTGCGCGCATCCAGGAAAGTGATATGCGCTTACTCCCCGATGCCGACACCTATGCGGTGCTTCCTTGGTCTCAATCAGAAAGGCGCCGTGCCAGGGTCTTCTGTGACATATACCTTCCCGACGGAACACCATTTCCGGGAGACCCGCGCGGCACGCTAAAACGTGTCCTCCAAAGGATCGATGCGAAGGGCTGGCGTTTCAACATTGGTCCAGAACCGGAATTCTTTCTATTGCGTCGGAATGGACCTGATTCAATCCACCCCGTTCCTCATGACGTGGGAGGCTATTTCGACTTCTCCGCTAGCGATGAGGCCCAGAGGGTTCGCACGGAGTTGATGTTAGCGCTGAATGGTATGGGGCTCGAGGTCGAGATGGGGCATCACGAGGTAGCCTTAGGACAGCATGAGATCGATTTTCGCTATGCCGATGCATTGCGTGCTGCCGATAATGTTGTCACGCTCAAGTACACCATTCGAGCCTTAGCGGCGCAGAATAACCTCGTGGCAACATTTATGCCCAAGCCAATCTTTGGCATCAATGGTTCGGGTATGCATACCCATCAATCTATATTTGATAAGAATGGAAAGAACGTGTTCTTCGACGCTGACGATCGCTTCTATTTATCCTCTACGGGTTATGGTTTTATCGCTGGCCAGCTTTCACATGCCCGGGCCCTATCAGCCATCGTTGCACCAACGGTGAACTCCTACAAACGTATCGTTCCGGGGTATGAAGCACCTGTCTATGTGTGCTGGGCTCAAATCAATCGATCGGCGATGATCCGTATCCCTAGTCATACACCAGGGCGGGAGAGTTCCACGCGAGCGGAATTGCGCTGTCCTGACCCATCCTGCAACCCCTATCTTGCCTTTGCAGCCATGCTCGCAGCAGGGCTTGACGGGATTGAAAATGGATTGGAATGTCCACCGGCCGTCAATAATCTAAATATCTACGAAATGGATGCGAAAGAGCTGGACGCGCGTGGGATCAAGCAGCTTCCCGGCTCTCTAGATGAAGCCCTGGATGAATTAAGGGGGTGCAATGTCATTCAGGAGGCACTGGGCGAGTTTACAACGGAAGTATTTTTAAGAGCGAAACAGGCAGAGGCAGATGAATACCGCATACGTGTTATGGACTGGGAGATTGAAAACTATCTTGAAACTGCATGATCACCCTCATTAGGCACTAGCAGGGATAAAGGCGCCGAAAGGCGCCTTTATCAATCCTGGGACCTGATTTTCTCAGGATCCCGCATCATGGACTCGTTGCCTGACTTGATGCCAGGTTCGGCAAAAGGCACAGAGTCCGGGTGCTGAGGAAGGCTGTCCACATTGATCGCAAGCGCTTAGCAAATCACGCTGAGCACCTTCCGGCGAAAATTGGAGTGAATCCTTCGCTCGCAGATACGACAAGAAGAATGAGAGTTTCGCCCCCGGTCGGTCTGCCTCTAAGCGGTTAAGTGTTTCCTTATAGTAGATTGACTTTGCGCCGAGCGCATGGGGGCATTCGTCGTAAATGTAGTCGATCCCCTGCAACAAGGCATAAGCTGCAGTCTCGCGTTCGTAGAAGCGGAAGAAAGGTTTTACCTTCTTTGCAAATCCAGGGCGTGCCTCCAGAACGGGACCTTGTCTCTGGAGATATCCCACTTGCCACTGGAGAGTGTTGCTGAAAAGAACTGCGGCCTCATCGTCGAGGTTATGGCCGGTAGCGAGAACATCATAGCCTTTTTCTAATGTCATGCGGTTCATGATGTAGCGTTTTGTCAAACCGCATAAGGAGCAAGGTTTCTCACGGCCACGTCTGGTTAGACGAGACGCGGTAGGGATACTAGCTCCTTCATGCTCTCTGACATCGTATATGTGCAGCCCCAGGCCTCGCTGATCTGCGAACTCGACACAGTGGCGTTGCGAGGTGGTGGAATATCCATTGTTCCCATCAATTCCCAGGTCAATATAAAGGCCATCAGCCAGATAACCGAGTCGGCTGAGCACATCCCACAGCGCTAGGGAATCCTTTCCCCCGGATACTGCCACCAGCACACGCGCCTGTGGTTTGAACATGTCATACTCTTCGATGAACCGCTGGGTCTGCGCCGGCACCCATTCAAGATAATGTGCTTTGCACAGAGAGAGTTTATGCTGCCGCATTTGTATGCTGGCTTTTGCACCACATTTCCTACATTTCATCTGTGTCTATCTTTCATCCTGGGGAAATCTGGTGCTAAGCTCAACCGCCGGAGATGACTGCGATAAGACGAATCTCATCCCCTGTGCGAAGAATTTCGTCATCTGTGAGCAGTTCACCAGCGCGAGTAGATAGAACCGCTTCGGGTTGGATTTCTAGTTTAATCAGAGCATCACGCAAGGTCATCCCTGCCCGCACTTCATATGTGTCTTTCCGCAGGTATATTTTCACGGTCATGCTGGCCGCTCCGGGTTTTCATTTTGCGCAAGAAAGGGATCATGCGTGGGTATCATCTTTCCAGCTTGTTCTTGATCGAGTGCTTTTATACCCCTAGCGCTCCTGGGAACGCATCTCGTTGAAAGCCTTAATCGCAACTTCTAGCATGAGTGGGTCAGGTTCTCGCGTCGTCAAGCGTTGAAGCCAAAGATTAGGGGCAATCAGTGGTCGAGCCCAGGCAACATTGATGAAGCGAGCACTTAGCCGAATATACTCGTAGGCGAGCATCGCCAGCACGGGGATGAGCAGAATGCGCGTGGCGAAGCGCATTCCCAGAGACATTGGGCCGAAGAGACTGAACAGCAGTATGGAGAAAACGACAACGGTGAGCAGGAAAGCGGTGCCACAGCGAGGGTGTTCTCGAGAGAACTGCTGAACAACCTGGGGTGTGAGCTCAGCCCCAGCCTCGAACGCATTGATCGTCTTATGCTCGGCCCCATGATAGCCAAAGACACGACGGATATCGGGGATAAATCCTATGGCCCAGATATAGCCGATCAGGAGACCCAAGCGGATCAAACCTTCAACGAGATTTGAAACCCAGTTTGGCACCAGTAAGATTTGCTCGAGTAGGTGGGCAACACCGGCCGGGATTAAGAAGAAGAGGCCTACGCCCATTGCTAAGCCCAGAACGATCGAGAGTGTTAGCGAAGCACCTTCAATCCTTTCCTCTGGCTCCTCTACCTGCACATTTGCCGAAAAGGTGAGTGCCTGCATCCCGAGCACGAGGGCATCCCAAAGAATGAAAAGTCCTCTCACGAAGGGGATCTTGGTCAATTTGGACCGATATAAGGCTCCGAGTTGGCGTATCTCGATGACAATTTGATCATCTGGGTTGCGCACAGCGATCGCACATGCCGCCGAGCCGCGCATCATAACTCCTTCGATCAGTGCTTGACCCCCGTAGATAGGTAATCGTTCAGTGCTTGACATGGCTTTGTGCGTTACTTCCGGATCGCATGCATGAAGCGAATAAACGTTTCGATGCCGCGAAAGAAGGAAGGTAAATGCTGTTTCTCATTTGGGCCGTGGATGTTATCCGAAGGCAACCCGAATCCAAGCATGAGGCTGTCCACGCCGAGTATTTCTTGTATATACGCTACAACAGGGACTGTTCCTCCCTGTCGATCGAAGACTACCTTAATTCCCCACACCTCCTCAAGGGCTTGAGCACCAGCTTTTAACGCGGCTGAGTCGGGGTCAATCGTCGCTGGTGGGCTGCTGGTATGCTCAATGAGTTCATATGTCATCGTCGCAGGTACATTGGCTTTCATGTAGGCTTCTACAGATTCGCGAATTTTGGTTGGCGATTGATCGGGGACCAACCGCATCGAGAACTTGCCCATGGCCCGCGCAGGCAGAACCGTCTTCGACCCTTCACCGGTGAAACCGCATAGCAGTCCATTTACGTCGAGTGTAGGCCTGGCCCGGGCACTTTCCGTTGTGGAATAGCCCTGTTCGGCAAAGATATGTTTTGAGCCGGCACGTTCCATCCACCACTCATCCGGTAGATCCGGCATCAGAGCGCGTTCCTTTTCAGTGAGAGGTCGAACATCATCGTAAAAGCCTGGCAGTGTGATGTGACCTTGATCATCTTTCATGCCGGCAAGTAGCTTGCTAAGCACCATACCGGGATTATCGATTGCCCCTCCGAACATTCCAGAATGCAGGTCGGCCCGCTGCCCCTGCAACCGGATTTCAAAGTACGCCAGGCCTCTCAAGGCAACCGTGAGCGCGGGTTGGTCTTCTGCCTGGATCCCGGAATCAGCGTTGAGGCACAGATCACAGGTCAGGCGTTCCCGCTCTGCCTGCAGGAAAGTGTGCATATTGGGTGAGCCAATCTCTTCCTCACCTTCAATCATGTACTTGATATTAATCGGTACGCCGCTAGTCTCCAACAGTGCTCGCATAGCTTGCAAGTGAGCAACGATCTGTCCCTTCATATCAGATGCACCACGTGCAAAGATATTTTCATCTCGAATTTGCGGATCAAAAGGATCACTTTCCCACTCATCTATTGGATCCACGGGTTGAACATCATAATGTCCGTAGAACAATATTGTCGGTGCCTCAGAGCCTGCCTTGAGCCATTCCCCGTACACAACTGGATGACGTGCGGTAGGCAAGATTTCAACTCCCTCAAAGTCCAACGCCCGCAGCTGTTCTGCGATCCATTGGGCCGCTCTTGTGATATCCTCTTTGTGTTCGGGAAGGGTTGAAATGGATGGGATGCGGAGGAACTCTTTCAGCTGCTCAAGCGAATCCGGCTGATGCTGCTTAGCAAAGCGGATCGCCTCACTTAAATCTGACATACCTGAACTCCCTGATCGATTGAATATGTATGACTCGTTCCATAACTGCATGGAAGATGGAACCAACGAGACTATCGCCAAATAAAAAAAAGATCGTACTGTAGGATTACCTGCCAAAGCAGAACCGCATTATTCTACCACCTGCTATTCCTGTATTGCGTTATTACCGGTGAGCCAATCTAATGGCTTTGGTAAATGACTGGAGGAAACCCTGTGGGCGAGATTGAAGTTTCTAACCCCCTGCGTGTGTACCATGATCTCGAGGATGTAATCGGAAGTACACCCTTAGTCCGATTAAACCGCTCGACAGCAGAATCAGCTTGCTCGATCTACGTCAAATTAGAGATGCTTAATCCGGGTGGATCGGTAAAAGATCGGATTGCCTTTACCATTCTAGACGCATACGAGCGATCCGGTGAGCTCAAACCAGGAGGCACAGTTGTCGAAGCGACTTCCGGGAATACTGGCGTAGGCCTGGCGATTGCCTGTGCGCTCCGAGGATATAAAAGTATATTTGTATTGCCCGACAAGATGAGCCAGGAAAAGGTAAGCATGTTGCGCGCTTTTGGTGCGCGTGTTGTTGTAACACCTACCGCTGTTGCGCCCGAGGATCCTCGCTCCTACTATTCAGTTGCGGATCGTTTGGTGAAAGAAACTCCAAATGCCGTGCTTGCCAATCAATACCATAACCCTGCCAACCCGCAGAGTCACTACGAAACAACCGGCCCGGAGATCTGGGAACAAACCAGGGGCCAGGTGACCGACATCGTCTGTGGGATGGGTACAGGAGGGACCATCACGGGCATCGCGCGCTTCGTTCGTGATAACGGTTATGACGTCAAGATTATTGGTGTCGATCCTGAGGGATCGATACTGTACGATGCCTGGAAGCAGGGGGGCAAGGTTGATGGCCTTGTGGCCGCTAGCTACCTTGTGGAAGGAATTGGTGAAGATTTTATTCCGACCACACTCGACCTCGACCTGGTGGATGAGGTCATCCAGGTTTCCGATGCTGAATCTTTCGCATGGACCCAACGGCTTGTGCGCGAAGAAGGTATATTTTGTGGTGGGTCTTGTGGGGCTGCAATGGCGGGTGCGATGAAGTATGCGAATAAACTCGGCCCCGATCGAAATGTGGTTGTCATCTTACCCGATTCGGGATCAAGGTATCTCTCGAAGATCTTTGATAGGGAATGGATGCGAGAACACGGATTTGTTTTCCAGGAGAGCGATACTGCCTCAGTGGCAGACGTTGCACAGATCAAAGCCAGCATGGAATTGGTCACGGCTAAACTCGATGACCAATTGCATCAAGTGATCGAGCGGATGCGCGAGCATGCCGTGTCCCAACTCCCAGTTGTCGACGACGTAGGAAAATGTGTAGGGGTAGTCTCTGAAGTAGATTTGCTTAACTATCTAATGGAAGTTGAGCAGGATCTTCAATCCTTAAGGACGATAGCAGATGTTGAGCTAGCAGATTCACCCATAGTTGCTGAGGATATGAATTTCAAAGAGGCGCTTCCTATCATTACCAGACATAAGGTTGCGATCATGGTGAACGACACAGGCGCTCCAACGGGGATCCTGACGGTTATCGATGCGTTGGCCTGGTTATCACAGCAGAGAACCGAATGAAGCCTATCCCCAGCCTACCCGAATTAAGCATCGTTAGATCCACAGGCTTATATCCTCATGAAGATGTGGATCCTTCGAGGGTGGAACCCCTGCGTAAGGCCCTCGAGCAAGATGGGATGCTCAAGAATCCACCCGTTGTCCTGCCCTTCCCGGGTCGCGAGGATAGTTATGTCGTACTCGATGGGGCAAATAGGACTACCGCCCTTAAGGCTCTAGGAATTGAACATGCCCTGGTGCAGATCGTCAGGCCGGGCAGGGAGGAGATCCGTCTACAGACCTGGAACAAGATCGTATTCGGAGCCCCTCCAGAGCGTCTATTTAATTCGCTTTATGACCTCTTCGGACTCTTTCCAGCCCCTATCGATCGCAAAGAACGCCTCGAGCGCTATACTTCTCGCGCCAGACTCGCCTATCTGTCAATGCCTGATGGCTCAGCCTGGGAGATCGGGTCCGAACGAGATATGCTACCTGAGAGGATCCATCTTCTGCGGCAATTGGATCAAGTTAGCTCGGAAGTGGGATCTTCAGAGAGGACCAGCGATATTGAAGCAAGGCACTTTTCAAAGATCTATGAGACGATTACTGGTTTGGTGATCTTTCCAGCCTTCGAAATTGAGGAAGTCCTTGAGGTTGTATCGCAAGATCTCTGCCTTCCCTCCGGGCTTACTCGCTTCATTGTCGCTCCACGTGCCCTGCGGATAAATTACCCCCTTGATCGACTGCGTGAAGATCACTCAATAGATCGGAAACAAGGGGATTTGGATCACTGGGTTCAGGAGCGCTTACGCGCACGCATGGTGCGCTATTATGCTGAGGCCACCTTTTCGTTTGATGATTAATCGCTCAACTGTTCTCGAAGGCCAGGCGCAAGTCCTCAATTAGGTCTTCTACGGCTTCAATACCAACGGAAAGCCGTATCAAAGCAGGCTCAATTGCGATAGGGGTATCCATCGTTGAGGCATGGGTCATCATGGCCGGCAACTCGATGAGTGATTCAACCCCGCCCAGTGACTCAGCAAGTGTAAATAATTGAGTGCTTTCCACGAAGGAACGGGCTGCCGCCTCACCACCCTTGTGAATGAAAGACATCATTCCGCCCCCATTGCGCATTTGACGCTGCGCCAGTTCATACTGCGGGTGACTGGCATGACCGGGATAGCGAAAATCCGTCACTTCTGAACGGGCCAGCAGGAAGGATGCAATCTCCTCCGAATTGGATGCGTGCCGATCCATCCGCACGGGAAGCGTTTTGAGGCCTCGCAATACCAGAAAGCAATCCATGGGTCCAGGAATCGCGCCCACTGCGTTTTGAATGAAAGCCAGTCGATCATAGAGAGCATTATCATTGCATAGGATAGCCCCACCGATGATATCCGAGTGACCTCCAAGGTATTTGGTCGTCGAATGCAGAACCACATCGGCACCAAGCATTAGGGGTTGTTGAAGATATGGGGTAGCAAACGTATTGTCCACGCATAACATCGGACGAGAGGAGAGCGTGGACAAGCTTTCTGCAAGCGCCGATAAGTCAATCAGGTTGAGCTTTGGGTTCGTAGGGCTTTCAACCCAGATCATGCGGGTCGTTTCAGAGATCTCATGAACGATTAAATCAGTTGCCTGAGAATCTACCAATCGCAAGGTAACACCAAGGGGCTCGAAAATATGCTTGAGGATCCGGTGGGTACCACCGTAGAGATCATCCACGGCAAGTACCTCGTCTCCCGGTTTTAACAACCGGAATAGTGCGTCGGTGGCAGCCATCCCGGAGGCGAAAGCGAGCCCATGTGAACCACCTTCGAGTGCAGCCAAGCAGGATTCCAGGGCTGTGCGGGTGGGGTTGCCAGTGCGGGCATATTCGTAGCCTCGGTGAGAGCCGACAGTATCTTGTTTGAAAGTAGAGGTTTGGTAGATCGGGGTCATGACCGCACCCGTGGTCGGATCAGGAGGTTGTCCGGCATGAATGGCCAGGGTTTCAAAGGCATATTCTTTACTCATAAGAACCTCATTTCACAATTCAGTACCGATTCAGGGTTGAGATCATCGGCCTTTAATGCTTATACTCTACTCTATAAGGGCTATGTTTATCCAGATTGAAGATCCTTCTGATCTGCCGCGCCCTCCGGAAGAGGTCCAAATACGCTCTGTTGACATCGATCCGTATCCCGATGGACAGCGTCTGCATGTGTTAATCGAGCTCACGCCCTTCATGGAGCCACCCGACCTCTCCTTGCGCGTAATGGATCTGGATGGGGTAGAACTCGCCGATCTGAGCATTATCGGGGCGCACCAAAACAAGTTGGGTCTGACTGTCCACCTGCGCGGATCGAACTACAAAAGCCCTCTTAGTTTGGAAGCCGTCGTTCAATATGAAGCGCTCGGAACGGTTCATAAGATCGAGCGCAAGATTAAAACCGCCGGGGAGCATGGAAATGACACAGCTTGATCCCGTCATACGCCACACGATCACCCCCCCGAGTTTTGAAGAGAGTAAGCTTCACCGCGAACGATTGGTGGATGAACTGCATGCGAATATCCCAAAGAAGCTGATTGTGATCGCTGCTCCACCAGGCTACGGCAAGACAACCCTTCTCGCAGATTTTACCGAACATACTGAGCTGCCGGTTTGTTGGGTGCGGCTAAGTCCATCAGATCAAGATGTGATTCGCTTTGCGCAAGTAATGCGGGCTTCATTGGAGCGGAAGTTCCGACGCATTAAGGATACGATCGACCTGGAAAATCTGATTGGGTCTGAACCCCAGGCCCTCGCCAGGGTATTTTCTGACATCATCGATGAGCAGATCGCTGAGACTTTCGTGATTGTTCTTGATGATGTTCATTTGATTAATCCAACCGCGGCCACCATCCGCTTCCTCGATGTTTTCCTTGAAACACTTCCAGAACAGGTGACGCTCATCACATCTGGCAGAGAGGTTCCTGAAGTTAGTTTGGCACGCTTGATGGCCGATGGCGAGTTGGGAGGTTTTGGCCCACCGGATCTGGCCTTGAATCCTGATGAGATTATCCAGTTGGCGCATTTGCAATCGGGTCTTGAATTGAGCGAGGAGCATGCCCATCGATTGCTAGATGAAACCAAGGGTTGGGTGACCGGATTGCTGCTATCCGGTCAACTCTCCGGTGGAGATCTTCCTTCACTCGTATTCGATTCACGCCCGATGGTTTATGAGTACCTGGCTTCGGTTGTCCTCAACCGCCAATCTGAAGATCTGCGCAGGTTCTTGTTGGATTCAGCCGTGTTGCCGGTAATGACTGTGGATGCATGCGATGAGGTTCTGGGCCGGAGTGATAGCCAGAAATTCCTCAATCGCCTGGTACGCGAAGGGCTATTTGTGTCGGCAACCAGTGAGATACCGCGGACCTATGAGTATCACCCACAATTCCGAGAATTCTTGCTTCAATCATTAGCCAGCGCGGAAGCAGAACGGATACGAACGCTGCGTCAAAGAGCTGCCGCTCTGTATGCCCGTATTGATGCTCCAGCACAGGCAGTCGAACTCTATCTGGAGGCGAAAGCGCCGAAGAAAGCCGCCAGGGTAGCGGAGAAGAATGCCCAGGAAATGTTCACGCGCGGGAGATGGCAAACACTACGAACGTGGAGCGAGAAGCTGGGAGAGACGGATGCGGCTATACCTTTTGTAGAGATCGCCCTTGCACAGGCGCTGATCAAGCAAGGCGAGACGGACGCCGCTGACAGAGCCTGCGAGCGCGGCTATCGTTCTCTTCCTCAAAATGCCCCCAAATCGCTGAAGATTCGAGCAGAAATTACCAGGGCGATGATTGCCCGACGTCGGAGCGACCACCGCAAGGTGCAGGCTGCTGTTCAGGCTGCTGAAAGTTTGATCACATCCAGGAGCCCTCGCGTCGATAAGGCGGCTCTCTTCCGCTTGAAGGCTCGCGTAGCGACAGAGATTGAAAATGATCTCGAAAAAGCTGAGGGCTATGTGATGGAGGCAATAGACCTCTTAGGGGGAGGGGCGGATATCTCCGGGCAAATAGAGGCCTTACAACAACTTGCTCAAATCCAGGTGCAACAGGGGCGTATCCGTGAATCACATGCCAGTGATATGCGCGTTCATCGTCTACTCGAGAATTTGGGTGCGCCCTACCCGTTAGGTGCATCTTTCAACAACTTAGGTTTTCACGCTCATCTAGACGGCCATTATCAGGATGCGCTTGAACTGCTCACGGAGGGTTTAAAGTACACACGTCAATCCGGGAGCGCCTATCTCGAGGCGATCGTGCTCTTCAGTTTGGCAGACGTTTACTCAGATCTGGACCTCGCTCTGCAGGCCGCCGAGCTGTATGGGCAAGGTCTTACCCTTGCGACTCAGATCGATCATATCGGGTTAATCCGTTATGGTTGTATACGCACAAGTCAGCTTCATCGCCGACGGGAGAGTCCGGCTTTAGCCCATGAATGGCTGCGCCGTGCGATCGAGCTCGATCAGGATCCCGATACGCATGGCATCATCGAGATCCAACAAAGTGCGCTGGAAGTATCCTCTCGCCCCGAGTATGTTCAAGCAAAGCTGCAAGAAAAATTGAAGGATGATTTGCTTGCGGCAACCGATAAAACCCTGGCGAATTTCCTGCTGGCGAAGGCATTTTATCGTCAGGGAGAAGTGCAAGCTTGTTACGAACAGCTTGAGGCCACTCTGGTTGATGCTGGCTCGACAGCCACAGAGCAGATCCTGGCAGGAGAGCTGGCATTCGATGTTGAATTACAGGAGTACCTCAGCACGCAGTTAGCCGGCAACTCCGTTCTTGCGGTTGTCCTGCGGCGCATCGATATGATGCGGGCAATCGCGCAGCAATATCGATCAGCGGAGGAAGATGCGGCTGTTCCGGGTGTTCTGCAATTTAATGCCTTAGGGGGGGCAGCTGCGCGTGGCGCTATGGGCAATCCGGATCAATTAAAACCGCTCGCCTTAGAAGTGCTATTCTTCCTCGTAGATCAAGGTCAGGTCGAGCGGGACGTGTTGTTGGAACAATTCTGGCCTCATCACCCGCCGGGCAGACAGGTCGCAAATCTCCATACCGCCATCTACAATCTGCGTCGGGTTCTCGGCAAAGAAGCGATTCGACATGAAGCTGCCAGTTATAGTCTTGCGGAAGAACTCCAATTGGAATATGACGTCGAGCGATTTGAACGAGCAGCCCAAGTGGCTGAAGGTTTACCTCCTGGGGATCCTCGGCGCCTATTTGCACTAACTGAAGCTATCCACTCCTATGCCGGGGCTTTCCTTCCGGAGTTTGTAACGGATTGGGTGCTCGAGCGCAGACGAGTCCTCGAATTGCGCTATCTCGATTTGCTTGCCGATCACGCGCAAGAAGCCCTCGTTCGCAACCAACCTGCCCGCGCGTTGACAACGCTGCGGGATGCACTTGAGATTGATCCTCTACGTGACGACACCAACCGACAGTACCTCGAGGTGCTTGGTCGCCTTGGTCGTCGGAGCGACATTGTTGAGCATTACCAACGCTATATCAGACTTTTATCAAGTGAGTTGGGTCTCGATCCGCCGGAGGATATCCGCAGGCTCTATGCCAGATTGATCGGCTAAAGCTGGGATCCGATCCCCTCAGGCCATCATACGCCCTCAATCTATATCCAGGTTCGTGAATTTCGTTGAGAATCTGTTGAGAGGTGTCGTTTAACCTACACATGAGGGATTTCAAATTTAGTGGAGGTTGCTCACATGCCACACGTAGATGACTAAGGGCACCTGATCGCCTGAACTTTCCTTTTTCAATGAAGTTCAACCGGGCAACGAGGCTCTGGTCCTCGTTGCTTTAATTTATAACGAAATACGATATCTTTCGTCATCGGCAGAAGGAGAAATCAAATGTCAATGCAAGCACTTAATCAATTGGTAGCACGCTCCATTATCGATCCCACCGTTCTCAAGACATACGAGTCAGGGCAAATCGATGCTGTTCTAGCGGAATTACAATTCAGCCCTCAAATGCGCAAACGGTTGTCGGGGCTGGAAGCAGATAGCTTTGCGGAATTTTCTTTACTGGCGTATCGGATGGTGAAGGCGAGTGAAGAAACCATGCGACGTATCGAGCTGCCCTCGCCGGCGGAAGGTTTGCTTAAAGATCACAATGCCTCCGATAGAGAGCAGGTTGCATGATCCCCTTTACCCGGGAAGAGCGGGAGTGGTTCCTCACGAACCTGGCACGCGGGCTGGTTGAGTACTTCGGTAAAACAGAACCGCCCGTTGATGTTGAGCTGATGCTGAATCAACCGCCGATGCTTTTTGATTATGATTTCGGCGTTGTTGATATGTATTCCAATCTCTGGGATGCAACCTTTGCTCGCCCGCCAAGCCAAAGGGGTAGTATTTTTGTGCGGATCGATCTTGAACCTGAGCAACGCCGTTTTGCGCTGGCCCGAGAAATGCTCAGCGCATTGCTAACAAGCAAACAAGGGAGGGCTATGGGACTGCCCGACCTCCTTCTGCCGCACCTGCGTGAATCTGCGGAATACTTCGCTCGACTGCTGCTGGTGCCTGATCTGATGCTTGAAACCTATCGAAAACGCGGGGGTACGCGCGAGGAACTCGCAGGTACTTTCGAGATTCCACTTCCGATTGCCGCTCTCCGCTGGGCGGACTGAACTCAAGAAAACTTCAAAAATGCCTATAGGGGGTCAGCGCTCGGAGCCGGTAGCATACCGGCTCCTAAGCGCCATGCCAGTTTTGCGTGACGATTGGCATCCTCCTTGCAGAGAAAGGAAGACGCGCATAAAGTTTTCCGTGGGTATAATCTCCAGCGGGATAAGTTAGGGCAATGGGTATAGAATCTAAATCGAGCCAACCACGCAAAGCAGAGTCGTCATCAAACGCCCGGTTATGGATCTTCCGTAGCTTTCTTTTGTTTGTGCTGATGCTCATTACGGCTCTGGGCTGGTACAGCG
>JBFFQB010000051.1:0-23274 GCA_041573795.1 Anaerolineales bacterium | reverse complement strand
TACTTCCCTCACAAACCAGCATACTGCTCTCGCAATTGAAGGGGTTCGGCTTTCCGAAACAACAATTGCGAGTGGGAAGTATCCCCTCACCATCAACCTTATCGCCACTTCTCCAAAGGAGCCCGTTGGCGTTATGCGTCAATTCCTTGGATGGCTCCAGGCCAACCTGGCTGCCGGTTCGTGACGTGGCAACAGGGAAATATCTGCAAAGCTTAACAGCATCATGCCTTACTCGAGCCAAATTTTTGGTACGGAGGCAAGAAGTGCGGATTTCTCTGCATTCCTACAGTTGAAGGAAAGGGTTCGCGCGACGCTCAGCACCCACCGTCGTCGGCGGTCCATGACCGGGAAAAACTTGCGTGTCATCGGGAAGGATCAATATCTCATCTTCAATGCTCTTCAGCAACGTTTCCCAGCTACCACCAGGTAGGTCTGTACGTCCGACGCTCCCCTGAAAGATTAAGTCACCGCTGAAAACTGCCCCCAATGGCTCGGCGATTAAAATGATATGACCCGGACTATGTCCAGGGGTGTGGCGTACTTCAAATTCTAGATCCACAAGGCTGAGCTTCTGGCCGTGCACCAGATCGATTGTGGGTTCGGGTCCGGGATCAAAGCTTTGAAACCCAAACCAGGCTGCCCCTCCCATCGCGCGCCAAAGGGGTTGATCCTCAGCGTGCAGCGCCACTGGCACGGGCACATCATAGGCATCCGCCACGCCGGCTGCGCCGCCAAAATGGTCAAAATGGGCATGGGTCAGCCAGATTGATCCAATGCGCCAATTGCGTTCCTTTGCCGCGCGAGCGATACGTTCACCCTGCCAGGCTGGGTCGATCACGACTGCACTTTCCTGACCGGTTCTACCGATAAGGTATGTGTTCGTCAGCGCCATACCGAGTTCAAAGGCGACGACTTCGTACTCTCCCAAATTGTAGGAAACTTCGGACAAGCGACTGCCTCCTCTATTTCGAATGGCACTATTTCACTGTCGATATATTATGGTATGAAATTGGAGTATAGTCCCTATGGAGCCCTGCTTCAACGCATTAATGGCCATTGCTCCTAGAAGAGGAGCTGCTTTCGCCATATGGGTTCATAGAATTCGGCGAACATGGAGTATCACTCTTACAGTAGCGGAATAAATCCTTAATAACGACACTTTTGCCTTGGAGGTAACCTGCATGCGTTCATATCCCCCCGAACCCTTCCGCATTAAGGCCGTTGAACCGATCAAACGAATTTCCCGCGACGCGCGCGAGGCCGCTTTAAAGGCTGCCGGATACAACATCTTCGCTTTGCGTTCAGATGATATTTATGTCGATCTGCTTACCGACTCGGGTACCGGTGCCATGAGCGATCGCCAGTGGGGTGCGATGATGCAAGGCGACGAGTCGTACGCTGGAGCACGATCTTACTTCCGCTTGAAGGAAGCGATAGAAAGCATTTTTGGTTTCAAGCACTTCGTGCCCACGCACCAGGGTCGCGCCGCCGAAAACATCCTCAGCGCATTAATGATTACACCTGGTGATCAGATTCCCTCAAACACCCACTTCGACACCACCGAGGCCAATATTCGAGCTCGTGGCGGCAAGGCGGTCAATCTGGTGATTGATGAGGCCGCCGACCCAGCCATCGATCACCCCTTTAAAGGCAATATGGACCTTCAGAAGCTTGAAACGTTTATTACCCAAGTTGGCGCTGAGAAGATACCCTTTGGCATGATCACGATCACGAACAATGCCACCGGTGGACAGCCCGTCTCCCTTGAGAATATTCGCGGGACCAGTGCGCTATATCGAAAGCACAAAATTCCCTTCTTCATCGATGCTTGCCGTTATGCCGAAAATTCATTCTTCATCAAGGTACGCGAGCCAGGTTACGAGAAGAAATCTACACTCGAGATTGCCCAGGATATCTTTTCTATGGCGGATGGTGCCACGATGAGTGCCAAGAAGGACGCCCTGGTTAATATTGGCGGCTTCCTTGCGATGAACGACGATGACCTGTTCCAGAAGGCTAAAAATGAACTCATCCTGCGCGAGGGTTTTCCCACCTATGGTGGCTTGGCAGGTCGTGACCTTGATGCGATTGCGGTTGGATTATGGGAGGGTCTTGAGGAAGCTTATCTAGAATATCGCCTGGGGCAAGTGGCGTATCTTGTAGACAGGTTGCTCGAGGTGGGGGTTCCTGTTGTTCAACCAGCTGGTGGTCATGCAGTTTACATCGACGCCGGTGGGTTGCTCCCCCACATCCCGCGCCTTGAGTTCCCCGGTCAATCATTAGTCGTCGAGCTTTACCGCGAGGGGGGGATTCGGGGGGTGGAGATTGGTTCGGTCGCCTTCGCCTACACCGATCCCGATACCGGAGAGCAGCATCACCCACTGCTGGAGCTGGTGCGTTTAGCGCTCCCCCGCAGGATGTATACGCAAGCTCATATGGATTGGGTCGTGAAGGCAGCAGGTCGGATTGCCGCTCGCAAGGAAGAATTGCGAGGCTACCGCATCACGTATGCACCTGAATTGCTGCGTCATTTCACGGCCGTGTTTGAGCCGATAAAATAATCATGCCGGATAGTTCTTGGTAGAGGTCTTGGGCAAGTCGCACCTCCGTTCTTGTCTGGGAATCTGCCCTCCTCCCTCAAATAAAAAAGAGCCTGCACTGATTGCAGGCTCTCTTTATGCGTACATTTATCTACGGGAAGGTATAGGTAGCCCAATCGAAGCTCACCTGCATCATATCCCGCCCTGTGATCTTGAGATAGCCATACTTCCCGGCTTCGGTTTGATAGCAGTAAACGCCCGAATGCACGTTGAACACCGCTGAAGAAAGTCCAGCCGCCTGACAATCACTACCCGTTGGGGTTTCACTCCCAAAGTGATCAAAGCGAGCACCATGGCGGGGCTGGATTCGATAGACCATCTCCATCGAGGGAGGGAAACCTTCCATGACGATATCCGTGCTGTAGCGGAAATCTGCAGCAGCATCACCGCACCCGACCAGGCCACCAGCATCCAGATCAAAGCAGCCATTCACCATCAGAGACTGGCCAGTGCCGCTGGATACAAAGAGTGGGAAGATGGGGAGCGGTACGAGCTCCAGGATCAGCGGATCATCATCCTCTTCTTCCTCTTCCAGTACCTCAATCTCGACCCAAAAAGCCACATTGGCATTGGCGCCAATCCCGTAGAGCATACCTTCGCTGTTGCGCAGCAGCCAATACCCCTTGTAGCCTCCCTCTGAACCAGGAGCTGTAAGGTTGATCGAAAGATCGACAGTCGCCCCCGGATGCACCAGACCCGGCAGTGCCTGACTGGCAGGACCTCCCATTGCATCGCCATGATCGAAGACCAGGTCGTAGGAGGAAGTCCAAGTACAGGTTCCGCTGTTGCGTAAGCGCCACGTCTTTACAAACGCCTGCCCTGGGGAAAAGTCCGCACCGTCGGGTACGGTTACATCAGCGATAAATTCGGCCCGATCTGTGCAGATCTCGATCTCGGGAGTCGCTTCTACCGTCGCTTCTGGTTCAGCTTCAGGCTCAACAATCTCTTCCCCTTCCCCTTCAGACGCGGCTTCTTCCACGATCTCCTCGGCTACAGGCTCTTCGTCGGCGACAAATTGGAGCTCGCCTGAGGTTTCAGCCTCTGCGAGTGCTGCCTGCACCCGGGCTTCGACTTCGGCTGTGAAATCGGAGGCGGCATCGGCACGATTGGCAGCCAGTAACGGGTTGTTGCAAGCCGTTGCGGTTAGAGCCAACGCTGCGAATACTATCAGGGATACAATTCGTTTGTTCTTCATGATTGCGTTCTCCTTCATGGGGTTTAATGTCGTCGCTCTCATCCCTGAAACGGAGAACGTTGTGGTTTTGTGACAGAAAATAAAAAGGAGGCCAGATCGGCCTCCTTCTATCAACCTCCATAGCATGCAGTTCAGTCAAAAAACTGCCAGGCCCAACCGAAATTAACGCTTGTAGCATTTTCTCCAGGATCAAGATCAACCGTCTGCTTCTCACCACCGGAGCCACGAACGGGATACGTCGGACCTCCGGGGATGAGGATGGCATCATTGCCATCTCCCAGCGGATCATAGGAAACGCAGTATGTCCCGGCAGCGAGAGCGTCAAAGCTGTAGGCCCCGCTTCCGTTCGTCACAGCTGTGGCAAGACCGGTGGAAGGACATGCGCCTGATCCCAGATGAAGCGTGACGCCTACCCATCCAACCTCAAATCCATCTTTTACCTGGTTCGGACCCCATTCTCCAGCACCTGGTCCATACTGGACACAGCCATTACCAAGCACCAACGGTTCACCGGCATGGCCGCCTGTGTATTCGCAGATCTCATGCCATAGAATCCCACTGATCGAGCCTAACGCTGGTGTCGGCGTAGGTGGTGACGCTAAGACCGGAAGCAGCGACGGATCAAAACTATAAGAGAGCAAGGAATTTGCAATCCAGCATGGTGATGGTTTGTCAGCAAGCTGGACTTGCAGCCATGATGTGTCCGCCAGGCGCCCAATGGCTTCAGCAGAATTGCCCAGCAGAAGGAATCCATATTGATCGAACACGATATTCGGTCCAGTACGACAGTTGGCGTTTTTAGTCGCTATGACTGTGAAGTCGATGACGATTTGTGTCTCGGTGGGCGTCGGAGAGGTCAATAGGTTCTCCGCCCCTTCCATTGTTGGCGCGAGTCCGACTTCGGGCTCATCGGGAGAGGGTGGCGTCGCAAAATCGGCAAAATCACCCGGCTCGAACACCGGCTCTGGCTCAAAGGTGGGTGTAGCCGTCGGTCTAGAGATGGGAGCATTGCATCCAGCTAAGAATAACGCAATGACAACGAACAATAGGCTCAGTTTATAGGGATGATGTCCTTGCGGCATGATTCTCCTCCTCGAAAAACTGGGTGGGCAATGATATTGATCTAGCGAACTCTTCTCACCCAAGATACCAACTCACATCGAAGGTGCTGACGCTGCTCTCGACCTGGTTGCCGGCCATATCTTCTGCCCGGGCAAAATATTCCCCCTTACCGGCGGTATACGGTCCCCCCTGTAGCTTACAGGAGGAGCTGTTATCGCACCGGCCCAGGCGTGTTGCCACGCTCTGACCGGGCGGTCGCACCCAGATCTCGATCCAGGCAATACCGCTAGGGTCAGTCCCTTGCACCTCGAAATCGATCGGCTGGTTGCTCAAGGGATTCGTGGGAGCGTGCGAGAGCGTAATCTTTGGAGCCTCTGAATCCATAGGTGTAGGTGTTGGCGGTGCGGGCAGGATTGGTACCTGGCTGGTATCTCCAATCTCATCGGTCAGGTTATTGGCCACCCAACAGGTGCCGGAGGAATTGATACGCTCCACGGCCCACCAAAACCAGCCGGCATCGCGACCCACGATCGGCGATTGCTCATCTGCAAGCAGGTAATCAACAATATCGTAGATGCTGTTCGGACCAGCACGGCAGTTGCTGTTAACCAGTGCGATTGCAATCGGTGGACCCAATGAGATGGGCGTATCTTCGGCCATGACCAGTGTGGGGGTATGTGTAGGGAGTGGTGGGGGTTGGACGACTGGCTCTGTCGTGGCCAGGGCAACTGCTTTTGTCGGGGTTGGCGGTGTCAGGTCGATAATCGCCTGGACAGTTTCCTGTACAGCCGTCGGATCTGCTTGCGAGGGCTGATTGGAGAATTGGTTGTAAAGCCAGGCGCCTGCTGTAATAAGGGCACCAGCGCCTATCAGCCCTGCCATCAGAACCATTCCGATCTTCACGACCCAACTCGTAGTCGCAGATGCAGCAGCCATGGGCATTTCCCCGACGGGAGAAACGCTCGCCGCTGGCGTTGGCTGCGCAGCAGTGGGCTGTATTGGAGCTGCCTGAGCGGGTGCGGGTTGCAGTCCCTGGCTTTGAAGACGCTCAAGGACGGATTGGACCCAGGTTGGCGACGGCAGAATTGGCGTGAGACCGGCTACCAGTCCAGCAATTGCGCGCAGATCTTTTTCGGTCTCCTTGCAGTGCTCACAGGATTTAATATGCTTGCGCACAGCCTTCTGATCGTCTTTTGAAAGCTCGCCATCCTGAAACGCCGAGAGTAAATCGTCCATCTGCCTGCATCGCACAGCCCCACTGGAAGCCATCAGGCGGATCCCGTGCAGCTCACGGAAATTTAAGCGGGCACGGTGCACCAGTTGTCGAGCGTTGTCATAGCTGCACTCAAGCGCAGAGGCGACCTCTTGATACCCCAAGCCATTCAATTCGCGCAGTACGATCGCTTGACGGTAAGCCGTCGGCATGAGCGCCAGCGTACCCTGAACCGATTGACGGACCTGATCCTGTTGCACTTTTCGCTCCGCTGGTCTTTTCGTCGTCATTGGTCCTAACGGATCCACGGGTTCATCCAGGTCGACATAGCGCTTGTTCCGCCGCAAGCTGTCAATTGCCAGGTTGCTGGCGATGCGAAAAACCCAGGACTTGAAGTCATAGGGTGGGCCCAGCTGGTTGATCCTTTGATGTGCCCGGATGAAGGCGTCCTGGGTAATATCTTCTGCTGCCGGCCGATCACCCACAGTGCGGTAGATATAATTAAGTACCGCGGTGTGGAGCTGCTGGAAGAGTTCCGAGTATGCATCGCCATCTCCAGCTTGGGCACGCTGGACGAGTTCAGCCCAATCCGATTGGGGTGCTTTCACGCTTCCTCGTTTCAACCTTCACCTCTTCAACGGATCCCCGGGGTGCTTTGTGACAGAGACGGTACAAATGCGAATATAGCACGAAAACCAGCTTATCCTTCAGGCACTATGGTATCCTAGCCACTTCGAGGTCAAAGGTCTCAACCATTCCCATGGGTGTTGCGGAATTCATTCTTCCTCAAACTTTCGAGCCCGATCGTCGCACACCACTTCGCTGGCTACTCTCACATACCAGACGTTACTGGTGGCTGGTGATCATAACTTTAATCGGCGCTCTCGGAAACGCGGGCCTGGCCGCAGCCGTACCTATCTTCGTTGGGCAGGCTTTTAACCTCATGCTAACCGAAAGCCCCGATCTTCAGCATTTAGGGACAATCGCAATCTGGATCGTTGCTTCTCAGCTGATCCGCGGAGTCCTTCAACTTGGCCGAAATTTCGGCGCAGAGTTGATCGGTCAAAAGCTAGAACGAAACATCCGTGAAGAGCTTTACGTAAGTCTGCTTGGCAAGAGCATGACTTTCCACAACCTTCAACCCGTTGGCGATACGATGGCACGCGCCACCAACGACGTGCGCGAGATCAATTTAATGTTCAATCCCGGGTTGAACCTGGTGCTTGGCTCTGGCAACTTCATGATCATGCCACTCCTGCTTGCGCCCCAGTACCACCCCAGCTTGATCCTCATCCCGGCACTCTTCCTCATAGGATATGTCCTGGCCATCTGGCAATATCTTCACGAATTACGACCTATTTCGGATTCGGTCCGGCGGGCTTTTGGCCAGTTGAATGCCCATCTGGCTGAAGCCATCGATGGTATAGAGGTCGTTAAAGGCACTGCACAGGAACAGGCTGAGGTCGCCCGCTTCACGCTCAACGCGCAATCGTTCCGAAACGCTTTCGTGCACCAGGGTGATGTGGAAGCGCGCTACTTACCACTGCTGTTATTGGGTTTAGCCGAAGCTGGAGCTTTTCTGCATGCCTTGCTTCTTTACCAGGCCGGCTTTTTAGACATCGGCCAGGTGATCGCTTTTGTCGGATTGATCCAGCTCTTTGGATTCCCCACCTTCGTGTCGCTCTTTGCCTACTCACAGGTATCTTTGGGTATGGCTGGCGCGCGGCGGATCCTTGATCTGATCAAACGCAAGTCCGAGCTCAACCGCAACCCATCCGGGGCGCATCTGCAAATTTCCGGGGAGATCGAGTTCCAGGAGGTCGACTTTGCCTACCAGGAAGACGATCTCGCCCTGGAAGGGATCTCGATAAGAATCGAGCCAGGACAGACCGTTGCGATCGTTGGTCAAACCGGGACAGGAAAGACGACCCTTGTCAAGCTCCTCAACCGAACCTATGACGTCACGAATGGGCAGGTAAGAGTAGATGGGGTTGATGTGCGCCAGTGGGATCTTGAGGCGCTACGCCAGCAAATCTCGATTATTGAGCAAGACATCTTCCTCTTCTCACGCACGATCGCGGAGAATATCGCCTTCGGCCACCCGCAAGCTTCTCAGGTGGAAATCGAATCTGCCGCAAAAGCGGCCCAGGCGCACGAATTTATCTTGAGCTTTAAAGATGGCTACGAGACCATTATCGGTGAGCGGGGCGTAACTCTCTCGGGCGGTCAGCGCCAACGGCTTGCGCTGGCACGGGCCTTTCTGACCGATCCTCGCATCTTGATTCTTGATGACTCGACCTCTTCGATCGATAGTGCCACCGAGGATCAAATTCAGCGTGCGATTTTCCGAGCGGCTGAAGGTCGTACTACCCTGATCATCACCCACCGCCTTTCCCAAATCCGCTGGGCTGACAAGATCATCGTCATGCGTAAAGGCTGCATTGCAGCCAGCGGTTCCCACGACGAGTTGATGAGCAGCTCCGAAGCATACCAGCGTATCTTTACGCACTACGAGGGCGGGTAAACGATGGGCTTCTTCCGTGGGCTGGACGCCGAAGCATATGATCGCAGCTATCGCGATCGCGATCTGGCACAACGCATGCTGGCTTACTTCAGGCCCTATCGCCACCGCCTTCTGATCGCTGTGCTTGCGATCCTGGTAATCGCCGCCGCCGGCGCTCTTTCTCCAATCTTCGTGTCTCGCAGCATCGATCTCATGGTTGCACGCGGGATGGAAGATTACCTGATCCTGTTCTCGGCCATCCTCTTCACCATAGGTGTCATCGTCTGGGGTGCGAACTGGGTCAGACGTCGCTTGATAACCCGTTCTGTCGGAGACGTGATGCTCGCCCTGCGCCGGGATGCCTTCGTAGCCTCAGCAGACCATGACCTCTCCTTTTATGATGAATTTGCCTCTGGTCGAGTTGTCAGCCGCATCACCTCCGATACGCAGGAGTTCGCCCAGGTCATCGTTCTGGTCACGGATCTGTTCACTCAGCTCTTTCAGGCAATTATCCTGCTCGTCGTACTCATCCGCATCAACACACGCCTGATGCTCTGGGTCCTCTCCATGCTGCCAGCCATATTCGCAATTGCGCTTGGTTTTCGGCGGATAGCGCGTAAAGTCACCCGTCGGGGTTTTCGAGCCATGGCCAACGTAAATTCAGCGATCAAGGAAGCAGTTACGGGGATTGCTATCGCCAAGAATTTTCGCCAGGAAGCCTCAATCTTTGAAGCTTTCGCCAGGGTTAATAAAAGCTCTTATCAAGCCAATGTCCGCCGGGGTTTCGTATTGGCCTTGGTCTTTCCAACACTGAATGCGCTGGCCGGGGTGGGCACGGCCATCCTGGTCTATATCGGTGGTCTCAGCAACGCCGCCGGCATCGTAACGGCCGGCGCCTGGTACCTTTTCATCATCAGCCTGGATCGATTCTGGTTCCCGATGTTGAACTTATCAGCCTTCTGGACCCAGGTTCAGAACGGCCTCTCAGCCGCCGAGCGCGTCTTTGCGTTGATCGATGCTGAGTCGAAGGTTGTCCAGCGCGATCGATTAAGAGTGCCAGCTTTGAAAGGCCAGATTGAGTTTGACAAATTAGATTTCCATTACAAACCCGGTGAACCCGTATTGCAGCGCTTCGATTTGCACATCCGGGCGGGGGAGAATCTGGCGCTCGTCGGTCATACCGGAGCAGGAAAGTCTACCCTGGCAAAATTGATCTCCCGCTTTTACGAATACCAGGGAGGTGAGCTGCGCATTGATGGGCACGACATCCGCACTTTCGATCTGAGGCAGTACCGCAGCCAGCTTGGCATCGTCCCCCAGACACCCTTCCTGTTTTCCGGCACAGTCATGGACAATATTCGCTACGCAAAGCCCGAGACAGGAGAGGATGAGATCGAACGAATAGCCCGCCAGATCGGTGGTGGCGAGTGGTTCGAGACCCTAAGCGAAGGTTTATTGACCGAGGCAGGAGAACGCGGCAATCGTCTTTCTATGGGTATCCGCCAAATGGTATCTCTTATGCGGGTATTAGTACAGCAACCGGCGATCTTCATCCTGGATGAGGCAACCGCGAGCATTGATCCTTTTACTGAATATCAGATTCAGCAAGCGCTGGGCTTGATACTCAAAGACAGCACCTCGATCCTGATCGCCCATCGGTTATCGACTGTGCGAGCTTCCGATCGCATCATCGTCCTCCAGGATGGGCAGATTATCGAAGAAGGCGATCACGAAGCTCTTATGACAGCCGATGGTCATTATGCCGAGCTCTACAGCACCTACTTCAGGCATCAGTCGTTGGAATATGTAGAGCAGGCGGCAGGGTTCGCAACACCCGAGGATACAACCTGATCTCTGTTGTCCAACAGCTTCCAGCCTTCATCTCTTGCTCCATCCCCCATAAGTGCTCTAGCCGATTATCCCGGATTCGGGTACACTGTCGGGCGTGAGTGAAAAGGCCAACAACCACGGCGTCCGCTTCCCCATCGCCCGCGCAGCACTTGCAGAATTCATCTTCGCAAGCATCCTTTTTTTCGCCGTATTGATCTTCGCCGCCTATCGTCCCGGTGTGCTCTTAAATACCCTGGCGATCTTGTTGGGCTGTGTCTGGGTGGGTTTGGCCGTCTTTTTCCGCGATCCGGCGCGTCAACCACCGGATGATGCTGCGCTGGTGATCTCAGCAGCCGATGGGCTCGTTGTGGAGATCGTACGCCTGAATGAGCCGGTTTTCATGGAAGGTCCAGCGTTAAAAATCGGTGTATTTATGAATTTAAACGATGTGCATGTCAACCGTACCCCTTTTGAAGGAAGGGTCGCCTTCAAGCGACATATCCCGGGTAAGTTCCTTCAGGCTTTCCGCCCGGAAGCGGCAGTGGAGAATGAACATTTCTATACTGGCCTTGAGACCGCCCACGGCCGCATGTTGGTGAAGCAGATTGCTGGTATCATGGCAAGGCGTATTGTGTGCACGGTCGAGGAAGGACAACAACTCAAGACCGGTGAACGATTTGGGATGATCAAGTTCGGCTCGCGTGTGGATGTGTACATGCCACCGCAGTTCGAACCCCAGGTCGAGAACGGGGATCGTGTAAAGGCAGGCACGACGCCGATTGCCCGAGTACCGGAGCGGGAAGATTAAACGAGAGAGAATACAGAATAATGACCATCTTGCGCAAAGCGATCCCCAATATCATCACTTCCATCTCGCTCATCTCTGGGATGGCGTCCATCGCGCTGGCGTTGGAAGGCTACTTGGAGATTGCAGCGACGTTGATCTTAATCAGTTATTTGCTCGACCTGGTAGACGGTTCTTTGGCCAGAGGCCTGGGGGCCACCTCCGAATTCGGCGTACAGCTCGACTCCCTGGTGGATATGACCAATTTCGGTGCCGCCAGCACCGTGCTCGTATGGAGCCACTTACGCCAGGTCGGAAATGAAAACTGGCTGATCTGGCCGTTGGGTGTCGCTTTTGTGTTAGCCGGGGCGTTGCGCCTGGCACGCTTCAATTTACAGGCATCGGATACGAAAGTGCTTGAGAGCACAGGATTGACGATTTCGACCTCCGGTGGTTATGTCGCCCTTGCAGTATTAGCCGATCGTGCTTTTGATCACGGGCTGCTTCCAGATACGGTCTTCTTGGTCTTAATCCCGCTCCTCGCACTACTGATGGTGAGCAGGATACGTTTCCCTGAATTGAAGCTCATCATCGGGAAGCGACGCTTCAGCATTGCCCTATTAAGCGCCAGCATTTTAGTGGCAATCTGGGCTACCCCCCAGGTCGTCTGGTGGGGGTTGACGACGGGATATATCTCCTTCGGCATCCTGCGCGCGGGAATCCGGACTGTAATGTGAGCCCTCAAGAAACAATACTTCTTGGAGCCTCTCTCAAGTCGATTGAAGCTATTAAAATCTCCTAACGCCTTATCACTGTGGATGAGCCGAGATTATGCAACCAAGGCTCATTCGCTCCATGGGGTGCTGAGGGTGTGCCCTGGCTGATTGGATAATCAACCCGATCATGAAGATACGAGATACGATTTTCGGTTTTTTCCTGGCGTTGTATGATCTGATTATCTCCAAGACCAGTTTTTTCTCGGTTAGCGGGTTACAAACACTCGAAGAAGTCAGGGCAACGGGCAAACCGATTATCCTTGCCGGTTGGCATGGGCAGGACCATCTACTCTACGGATTCTTCGCCCGATATTTTGATATCTCCAACTTTGTCTTGATCGTCGATGGCGATCAGTACCAGCAAGTGCTGTCAACCTATGTAAAGGTATTGGGATTTAAACCCATCCCGATCAACATGCGCGACGACTCCATGGGAGCAGCCAAGGGCGTCCTGAAAGTCGTACGGGAGCTCAAGCGAGGGAAATTTACCTTTATTGCTCCGGATGGGCCAGCCGGACCAGCCCGTCAACCCAAAGCCGGTATTGAAGTGATTGCCCGTCGTGCAGGGGCGGTCATACTTCCCATTGCCATTCACACGAACCTAGCAATCCAGCTAAATCGATGGGATCGAAAGTATCATCCCTTTCCGCTTGCCCGCGTTAGAGTAGGCATCGGCGATCCTATCTACGCCGATACAAGGGCTGATAAAATTGCACACCTCTCACAGGTGCGCATCGCGTTGAACGAAGTAAGTGATAAGATCCAAACAGGCTAGCGACTTGAATTTTCGTATTGGATGATTCATCAAGATAATAATCAAAGCTTGTCCACGTTGGCCAGAAAGCGTCGCTGATCGAGGTAATTTAAGATAAGCGTCTTGCCATCTGAACCCGGAGAAGATCCTGAGCTCCCAACGCCCCCCTACTACGCCTGCAACAACCCCCTCCTCCCCTTCCGGAGCTGTGTCCTGGAATGAGCGCATGGCCAGGATCCAGGGAAAGCTCCTGAGCTGGTACGCCAACCTCATCCACCGTAAGAGCACTTTGTCAATTGAAGGCTGGGAGAATGTCGAAGCCGCGCGTGCGACAAAACGGCCGCTCATCTTTGCCAACTGGCACGGCCAAACACACATGTTCTACACAACCTTTGCCACCTATTTCAATTTGGAAGATGTCTACTTGATCATGGTCGGGGATCATCGCCAAGGGGCCTTAGGACAATTTGCTGCTTATACAGGGGCAACCGCACTCCCGGTCAGCATGGAAGATACCAGCATGGCGGCGGCGCGTAATCTGCGCAACATTATCAGGAAGCTAGCGCCAGGCAAATTCAGCTATATCTCCCCCGATGGACCTGACGGGCCGGCACGTGTCGCCAAACCTGGCGTGGTTTTCATGGCCCGGCAGGCGAAAGCCCTGATTGTCCCCGTTGGAAATGCCTCCCGACCCGCTTTGCGGGTCCCCCGTTGGGATCGTTACTGGCTACCACTGCCAAAAGCGCGTATTTTCACCGTCTTCGGCCCGGCGATCGACGTCCCGCGTGGTGTCCGGCGCGAGGAAGTACTCCAGCAGCTGACGACTGCGCTTAACCGCCTGGACGAGCGCGCAGCTGCACTCAAAGATGCCGCTAGATAAGCCACAGTTTCGCCCGAACTGAACTGGGAGTACTTTAATGGAGCAGCAAGCGGCTTGCGAGGATTATATTAATCATCAATAAATACAGGTCGATACCAAGGGCAGATCCGGAATTCTGAACAACCCCAGATCTATTGTTGGAGAACTAAAGGAAGCTTATTCCCGAAAATAGCACCAAGCCAAAGCTGGCCCAGACCTTCTGTAAAACGGGTTCTATCGAGGACAAAATCACTCCCATCCTTCCGATGACGTAAATCCACGCCAAAAACCACAACCCGATACCAATTTCAACAGTACGTATGCAAAAAACGGCTGGCTAAATAGCAGGCGATAAGCAAAAATGTCGCCAGTCCAAACGGGTATCCCCAGGGGGGTCGGCCTCCTTCCGATGGGATGAGATCGGAGAAAGAACCAAGCAGGAAACCAAAGAGGACTAGCAATGCAATATTCCAATTCCCGGTTTGCTTCAATCCGTTTAAGCCCAAGTACATAAGGAGCAAGATGAGCGCTCGCAGCAGGATGGCTGTGGTTGAAGACGACGTAGGCTCTCACCAGAGCCTGGCGCTGTGCTGAGTCTCGTTTAAAAAGGTTCATTTTCGGATCGTACCACCCTCCACCTCGCCCAGTGTAGGCACGCCTCCATCAATCAGGAAGTAAAACCTGGTACTGCCACTCTGTGAACCAGATCACGATCATCCATCCTGATCCTCGCGCGACATGTGTTGATTAGAAAGACAATAGGGAATCTGAGAACAAATCTTGCACCCTTAATTTCGGAAAATAGATCAATTAGAAGAGGCAGCAGGACCAGGGGTGTGTTGCGGCTTGCACCTGCTTGTGTTAGATTCGATGCGCCTCGAAGGATGGCATAGCCTATGGCTTCCACTCCACGTGCGATACTCGACGATTCCTACATCCTGGGCGTCACCTGCGCCATATGCGGCGCGGATGCGCTCAGCGTGAATCACGTCCCCAACCTGCCTGATTTTGTCAACTGTAGCGTGTGCAGCTCAGCTTTCCTGGTTGAGGAAGGCGGCGACCGCGTCTTTTACGGTCAAATCGCCCCCGGATACCAAAAGACTGAACGCTTCGCGCTAAAACAATGGACCTGGATCGAGGCGGTAGAAACCCGTGCTCGCGAAGAACGCCCTCGTCCCGAAGGTGAAGCTTTTGATTTGCCCGATCCCGAAACGATCGAAGAGCCTGCTAGTTCTGAACCTGAAGGTGAAAGTCTCTCGGCCGAGGAATGGATCAGTTCAGAGATACCCATGGAAGAGCTGGCTACCGAATTGACCAACGAGCAGAATCACCTCCAGCAGGAGGCGCCGGATCAACCCGATCTGGAGACATCCAGTTTTCCAGACATTCCCGAGCAAGAAGCTGAGGCACCCATCGCTACGAGAACAGAGGCGGAAGCGCTCAGGCCAGCTCAAGATCTTCCTGACGAGCCAGAACCCGAGCTGGCGGATTTCTTCGAAGCCCTCACCGATGACTCGGGCGATAGCCCTCCCGCTGTCGAACCAGAACCCTATCGCAGCGTCAGCGATACACCGGTTGTAGCAGACCTGGACGCTGATCTCGAACGCCTTCTCGATACCGAAGACGATGATAGCGGTCCTGAGCTCCCCCCACCACCTTGGGCGGCCGGGGGCGCTGATGAAGCCGAGGCAGAAGAGATCCAGATTGATGCCGGAGCTCCAGAAGGATCGACCTGGGAAACATTCTTCGATGCCGAAGCCGCCGAAGACGGCGAAGCAGTTCCAGTCGTCGATGCAAAAGACGAAACCTATGAAAGCCTTCCCTCCTGGCAGAATCTGGAGGAGGCGACTCCGCTTGAACAAGCAGAGGCAGAACCCGAATCTCCAGCGCCATCGATGGTCTCAGAATCAGCGCCCGAAGCGGGAGATCTCTCGGATACGTGGAGAGAATTCGAAAGTGAAGGTTCATTCGAAACTGACGACGCCACCCCCCAAACGCCAGATTGGGCGTTGCCTTCAAGCGATGAAGCGGCGGAGCCTGTCAGCCAATTCACAGGCCCGGATGAGCTTTCATGGGGTACGGAGCCCGTAGATGAAGCGGCTCCGAGCTGGCAGGAAGTCCCCGGTATGTTTTCAGAAGAGGAATCGGACGAGGAGGATGATTTCATTTCAGGCCTGCGTCGCTCAGCCGCAGTCCCGCTCGAGTCTCAGCCGGTGGATGATCAACCGCTCTCGGATTTCTCCAACGATGATGATGCTCCCTGGGACATGGGTTCAGACGATCTCGCTGCCCGGATGGGATCGATCTCGGCACCTGATGAGCCAAGAGAGCGTGTCGCTGCCGGTTGGGAGATGACCGCTGCTGCAGCTGTTACCGGTGCCGAACCCGAACCAGCGCCGGAACCCGAGCCCATCCCAGCACCGGTACTTGATCCAGGGGAAGGACAATACACACCACCACCGACAGACCCTCCTCCCGGACAACGTCACCGCGTCGCCATCCGTGGGGAACGCGTCGTATTTCCCTCTGGCGAGTGTGCCCACTGTGGTCGAACTCCCGCCCGGGGCAAGCTGGCTGTCGCCGGTACGCTTCCACGTGGCCAAGCTGTTGGCCAACGTAGACCAACCCGATTTGAGGTCCCTCTCTGCGCTGATTGTCGCAAGCGGGCAGCCGCCAAGAGTGAAGATGCCAGTACCGCACAGTTGCAAGCGCATCTCATCTCAGCCATCATCGGAATGATACTTGTGGTGGGGGCTTTAGCGCTTGACCTGATCAATCCACGCGATCTAGGGATCGTCGACCTCTTCCTGGGGTTGATCCTCTTGATTGTCGGCTATGGTGGTCCCGCCTTCTTTTTGCTCAATCGGGCTGGAGATTACTTACCGCCCGTGGACGCCCGTTATGTTCGTACGACTCTGCTCATTCCAAGCGAAACGCAAGGTCTGGAGACTGCCTTCGAATGGCGCAACAGTGAGTACGCTCAACGCTTCCATGACGCCAACTCAGCCAATGTGCTTGGTAATGTTTCTGCTGTAAAAGATCGCATCGCTTGAGAACCGAAACCTCAACGCGAGCATTTCCTGCTCAATGATGGAACCAACAGGATCTCCAGATTTAGAGAACAGGCATCACTGCCCGAACTGCAGGACGCAGCTGCAACGCTGGCCTGCGCTTCAAGGCGAAGCAGATCGTTGGCTCTGTCCCTACTGCGACCTGGCCACGGGGAGTCTGGCGACTGAGCTACCCGGCAATGGTAAGGTTGTCCAATTTACAGCTCCTCATGATCCTCGCCAGCGTTTCCGATGGCTGCTAGAAGTATCCAAAAGCTTTCCCCCTGGGGCACCTCTACCCGAGTGGATCATTGAAGATCTGCCCGATGAGGTGCAGCAGATCCTGCGGGCAGACCTGGATGCCCCACGTCCAAATCTTGGCCCGAAACTCAGCGATGCCCTTTCGAGTGCCCTACGAGACCAGGGCTATGTAATCGAGGAGGATGCTGGCGGTATCCGCCTGAGCGGTGATCTAAACCGGCGGGGCAGCAACCTCAGCCCCCTCGATGTGATCCGTATGGCGGCCGATCTTGATGGCGGTTTGCCATCCGCTGATAAGCTGAGAAATTGTCCGAAATGTGAAGCTGTGATCCCGCCCAACGAGAATAGATGTGCCTGGTGTGGGATTGACCTCGAAGTTCAAACCCCAGATTCTGATTGAATCCACTGGTGGCAACTATAGATCACGGGCGGCGCTGAGATTGCGCCTCTGAACACAATCCTACGTGCCTTCTCACTAGAGTGCTCACACGGGCTGTTATAATCATAGTTTGGCCGTCCTATAACCTAATTTATTGCATAAGTGCTATGCCCCAAGAAAACATCATCGTCGTTGGCGCCCGCGAACACAACCTGAAGAATATTTCCGTCGAGATCCCCCGCGATAAGCTGGTGGTCATTTCTGGCATATCTGGTTCCGGTAAATCATCGCTGGCCTTTGACACAATCTTCGCCGAAGGACAGCGACGCTATGTTGAATCGCTCTCTTCCTATGCGCGCCAATTTCTAGGACAACTCGATAAACCTGATGTGGACTACATCGAAGGTTTGTCACCGGCGATCTCCATCGACCAGCGTGGGGTATCGCATAATCCACGCTCAACCGTCGGGACGGTTACGGAGGTCTACGATTATCTCCGCCTGCTCTTTGCACGGATTGGACAGCCGCACTGTCCCATTTGTGGGCGGGAGGTACACCAGCAGTCCGCCCAGGAGATCGTTGACTCCTTGCTCGAGACTCCCGCTGGAGCTCGCCTGATGGTCCTGGCGCCCATGGTGCAGGGGCGAAAGGGTACTCACCAGTCCATCTTTAAGGAGTTGGGTAGATCGGGTTTTGCACGGGTGCGTGTAGATGGCACAGTTCAATCACTTGATAACGAGATTGAACTCGACCGCTACAAAAATCACGATATCGAAGCGGTTGTAGACCGTATCGTTGTCGAAGATGGAAATAGCGAAGAATTCGAGGCGTATATCTCCCGCCTGACCGATTCGGTTGAGACAGCACTGCGCTGGGGCGAGGGTATGTTGATCGTCTCCGATCTATCTAGCGATCCACCAAAAGACAGGCCATTCTCAGAGCATTTAGCTTGCCCGGAGCACGGCACGACCATCGCCGAGATCGAACCCCGTACGTTCTCCTTTAACACACCCCATGGTGCCTGCCCTGAATGCCAGGGGATCGGCATAAAGCTCGAGATCGATCCTGATCGGATCATCCCAGATAAAAGCATGTCGATTGTGGAGGGCGCGCTGGCTGTGATGAATTGGTCCAATAAGAACGGTGACCAATCGGGCTATTACTGGCAGATGCTCGAGGCGGTTGCAGAGACATATAAGATCGATCTTGATGCACCCGTCAGCGACTTAAATGATTCCGATCTTGATGTCATCCTGCATGGCACAGGCGGTGAAGAGGTCAGCATTAAGTACCAGAGCCGCGATGGCCGCACTTCTACGTACAATGCTCCCTACGAGGGTGTAATTGGAAATCTCGAGCGCCGTTACCAGGAAACCTCATCCGATTATATTCGCGGGCGCATCCAAGAATATATGTCCGAGCAGCCCTGCCCAACTTGCAAAGGGCAGCGGCTTCGCCCAGAGGCTTTAGCCATCACGATCGACAAGGTCAATATTGTCGAAGCGACAAATTGGCCGGTGCTTCGCAGTCTGGCCTGGGTACGCAAGCTGAAGGGAAGTAAAAGCCCGCTCGATAAACGACAACGGGCCATCGCTTCACGGGTGCTAAAGGAAGTTGAAGACCGCCTTGGATTTCTCGTGGATGTTGGTCTCGATTATCTCACTCTCCAGCGCTCGGCCGGATCACTCTCAGGCGGCGAGGCACAGCGCATTCGATTGGCGACTCAGATCGGGTCACGCCTTATGGGTGTGCTCTATGTGCTGGATGAACCCTCCATCGGCCTTCATCCACGCGACAATGCCCGACTCATTCGGACCCTCGAAGGCATGCGCAATCTTGGTAACACGGTACTGGTCGTGGAGCACGACGAGGCCACAATCCGGGCTGCCGACTGGTTAATCGATCTGGGTCCGGGAGCGGGGGAAGCGGGAGGCGAGATCGTCGCGCAAGGGACTGTCTCTCAGGTAAGCAAAGTAGGAAACTCGGTCACAGGACAATACTTAACCGGCAAGCTTCAGATTGACATCCCCACGGAGCGGCGCCCTGGAAATGGCAATCACTTGCGCATCGTTGGCGCTCGTGAGAATAACCTTAAAGAGCTTAGCGTCGACATTCCTCTGGGAAGCTTTGTATGTATTACCGGGGTCTCGGGATCGGGAAAATCCACTTTGATGGTGGAAGTCCTGTATAAAGCCCTGGCTCGCGCCCTGCAGGGCTCGCGGGCCCTCCCCGGTGAACATGAGCGGCTCGAGGGGGTTGAATGGATCAATAAGGTTATCAATATCGACCAGTCACCCATTGGACGTACACCACGATCTAATCCTGGTACCTATACGGGTCTTTTTGATCATATCCGTGCGCTTTTTGCAGAATTACCCGAATCTAAAGTTCGCGGCTATAAACCCGGTCGATTTTCCTTTAATGTACGTGGGGGACGTTGTGAAGCCTGCGAGGGGCAAGGGCAGCTGCGGATTGAAATGCAATTTTTGCCCGATGTATACGTACCCTGCGAGGTGTGCGGAGGAGCACGATTTAACCGCGAGACCCTGCAGGTGCGCTTTAAAGATAAAACCATCGCAGATGTATTGGATACAGCCATTGATGAAGCCGTCGAATTCTTTGGAGCTTTCCCCCCTATGGTCCGCCGCTTGCAGACGCTGGTCGATGTCGGCCTGGGGTACCTAAAGATCGGTCAACCTGCACCCACGCTCTCGGGTGGTGAGGCGCAGCGGGTTAAACTCTCGCGTGAGCTCTCAAAGCGTAGTAATGGTCATACACTCTATGTTCTCGACGAGCCTTCCGTGGGGTTGCATGCCGCCGACGTGCATAAGCTCATTGATGTCTTGCAGCGGCTTGTCGATCAAGATAACACGGTCCTGATCATCGAACACCATCCTGACATCGTGAAAGTGGCTGATTGGGTGATTGACCTGGGACCCGAAGGGGGTGAGGGGGGCGGGCAACTCGTCACCGAAGGGACACCGGAGCAAATCGTGACGGTAAGCAAAAGCCACACTGGCAAATTCCTCAAGGACCATCTCGCCCTCCCATAGGATGTACAAGGCGCAGCATTCGCCACACGCCATAACGTGAACTCCTCTTGCTCAACAAAGCTACATACCTTTTGCATTCATGCGACACATCATTATGATTAAGCACTTCAGACCCAGGGAGGTTTGCTATGGCCAACACCTATGACGCCATCATCATCGGCGCCGGGATCATGGGGGCTGCGACTGCGTTAGAACTTTCGAAGCGCGGATTAAAAGTTGCCGTCCTCGACAAGAGCAGCATCGGAGCGGGGTCTACCGGTAAATCCTCAGCGATTGTCCGGCAGCATTACTCCAACCCAACAACTGCGCGGATGGCGCTGCACAGCTTGCGGATCTTCCAGAATTTCCGTGAAGAAGTCGGTGGTGAGAGTGGGTTTAGACAGACGGGGTTCCTGGTCTTAACTCCGGAGAAGGACGTCGAGGGCTTACGTGCAAACGTGAAGTTCCAGCAAGATCTTGGCATCAACACAGAGATCCTGGATCGAGAAGAGATTCTCACCCGCTGGCCATATCTTGAAGGGAATGGCCTGGTTGAAGCGGCCTACGAACCCGAATCAGGTTTCGCCGATCCGAACCTCACCTTGCAGGGATATATCCAGGCTAGCCGTGGGCTGGGCGCGACAATCTTACAGGATACACCGGTCACATCGGTCGATATTCAAAACAGCAAGATCCAAAGGGTAATAACCCCTGCTGCTGCGTTTGCCAGCCCTATCGTAATTAATTGTGCAGGTCCCTGGGGGGCGCAAGTGGCGGAGATGGCCGGGATCGAAGTCCCGATCAATGCCTGCCGTGTGCAGGTCGCCTTCTTCCGCAGACCCGATGAATTCAGAAGCGAACACCCTGTCGTTGCGGATTTCATTCATGCGGTTTACTGGAGGGCTGAGACAGGCGATTTAACCATGGTGGGGTTGATCGATCCAGAAGAGGAGAATTACGTGGTCGATCCGGACGCCTATAATGAAAAACCTGACTTTGAATTCATCCTCGATGCAGGCAATCGATTGGTAAATCGATTTCCCGGTCTTGAAAAGAGTGAGAGTACGGGAGGTTTCGCTGCCCTCTACGCGATTACACCCGACTGGCATCCGCTCATAGACGAAATCATTCCCGAGTCCGGTTTCTACATCTGTGCCGGGTTTAGTGGCCACGGCTTCAAGCTCGGTCCTGCAGTTGGTTTGATGACCGCCGACATGGTGTTGGGTCGGGAGACAGAAGGGATGGATCGTAAGCTTTTCAGGCTCAGCCGCTACGAGGAGGATGACCCCGTTCGGGGGCAATACGAGTACAGTATTGTCGGATAGCTATCCTCATAGCTCACCAATCCGCCAAACCCTGTGCCCGTCAAGCTTGAGGGTTAGGGCAACATCCTGCCTTCTATGGTGCGACAAAAGTATCCTCTGAGGCATCCCTGTCACAACCCCAACGAACGCAGGATCGAATGCAAAAGATGCTCAGAAATCGGGTCAGATCTCGCACCGCTAGCAGCTGGAAAAGAACACTTTACATCATGTTCTTTTCTCAGTTCATGACGGCAGTTGGCTTCTCAAGCATATTCCCCTTCCTACCCTTGTATGTATCCGACCTGGGCTCTAGCTCGGGAGCTTCAATTGAATTGCTTTCGGGGCTTGTCTTTTCTGCCCAGGCCTTGACGATGATGCTCGTTTCGCCTGGCTGGGGAGCCCTGGCCGATCGCTATGGGCGCAAACTCATGGTTGTGCGCTCGACGATAGGTGGATCTGTTCTGCTGCTGGCGATGGCCTATGTCCAATCGGCGGAACAATTGGTGCTGCTCCGAGCGATCCAGGGAGCGATAACTGGCACGCTAGCCGCTTCCAACGCGCTGGTCGCGGCCGCCACCCCGAAGCAACGATCTGGTTATGCGATGGGGTTGCTCACCGTAGCGGTTGGCAGTGGTGTTGCCATCGGACCCTTGATTGGAGGGGCAGTTGCAGATCTTTATGGCTACGCTGAGGCTTTTTACGTTACCGCTGCGATGCTTTTCCTCTCCGGCGTTCTGGTGATGATGGGCGTGAATGAGAAGTTTGAACCGAATGATTCCAAAGCGACTTCCACAAGCGGCATTCTTGCTGTGTGGAGCCAATTATTGAAGACAAAGGGTCTGGGTGTGGCCTACGGGATCCGTTTCATGAGCCAGTTAGGAAGGATGATGATCGTCCCGATCACACCGCTGTTCGTGCAAGAGCTCATGGGGGGGACCGAAGGGGTGAATACTGTGACGGGCCTGGTCACAGGGGTTTATGCTGGGATGCTCACTGTGAGTTCGATCTACCTTGGAAGGTTAGGAGATCGAGTTGGACATCGACGGGTCGTGCTTGTATCGGTTCTGCTCGTCGCTCTGCTCTACCCACCACAGAGCCTGGTGACGCAGTCCTGGCAGCTGGTTGCTCTGCTTGCTCTCGTTGGGGCCGCTATGGGCGGTGTCATTCCAACGGTAAGCGCGCTCATGGCCGGCTACAGCAGTGCAGGTGAAGCCGGCATGGTCTACGGCCTGGATAATTCCGTCCGAGCGGCGGCTCGATCGATTGCACCATTGATTGGTTCCTTCGTGGCACTCTGGTTTGGTTTGCGTGGAGCTTTTATTGCTACGGGAACGGTATTCGGGTTGACCTGGATCCTGGCCGCATTGAGACTACCGGAGCCCGCTATACATGTTGAAACGCCAGTTCAAGATCCATCACCTCGCCACTGGTAACGGATAATCCTTTCTGGCCCTTTGTCGAAATGATGTAGACCCCGATCTGTTGGGGCCTATTGCTTGTGCGTGCACCCGCAGCGAGTGTTCCTTCCTAAGCATCCCTTCAATCTACTCTATAAGCGCCCAAGGCAAATTAAATTAAAACAAAGGGTGGACGCTGCCTTCACCCTTCCTGATCTGTCTTAATTGCAATTACTCGTAACGCAGCGCCTCCACCGGTTCTAAGTCAGAAGCAC
>JBFFQB010000050.1:0-23422 GCA_041573795.1 Anaerolineales bacterium | reverse complement strand
TTGCGGTGCTCTTGGGAGTGATTCTGGTCCTCTTCGCCATCCAGCTCTGGCGCCAGGGTGGAAATAAGCAAGCCTGGAGCATGTATAAATACTCGAGCACGTACCTGGCTTTAATCTTCTTCGCGCTTGTCGCCGATACATTGATCCTTTGATCTTTCGATTCAATTAGAAGGTAGCAATAGAGCGAGCCTGAGGACGCGCCCCTACCTAGCTCTCGAGAGGGTGACCGTGTGATCCCATCTCTACGCGTAGGTGGCGGAAAATGCTGCAGCGATCCCCCGGGCTCGATGGCTTAGGCAGATCGCGTTTTTTCGCTCGCGCTCATCTTCTGAAGCCAGAAGAACACCATGCCCAGGATCAGCAACCCGCCCACAGGCGCTCCGATAGAGATCAGCGCTCCGAGCCGAGGGGGATTGGAAATTTGCTGGTAGAAACTGACCTCCCCGAACCCCAGGTCAGTCTGTACTTGCACCGTGACCAGCCATAAGCCAGCTTCGGGGATCGCCAGATGCGCTGCGTACTCGGTTGGAAGCGGTGCAAACTCGTGGGTCGCGATCTCACTTATTGAAGCAGCACTGAAACCTTCAGGTTGAGCCATTACAAGGACCTCAGCGTCAAGCAGCTCGCCTCCGGTTTCTTGCCTCAAAACTTTTACCTCGATGTTGAAGTTTTCTACCGTTGGGGGCGTGGGGGAGGTAACAACCCGGATGAGATAAGGACCCGCAGGTTCGTTTTCAAGCCGTACGCGGCGGCCTCCCTCGCCCGGTCCCGATGCGTAGGCAACTGTAAAACCCAGCAGGCTTGCACAAAGAAGGTTTATGAACAGGATGACGCGGTTTCGCATCTTATCGACCCAACATTCTGGTGCCTCGCATTTCCATCGGTAAATTGAAGATCGAAAGCGCGGCAATGGTCATCAAGACCAGCAGTAGCGCCCACGGTAGAAGCTCGCGGAAGGCCAGAGCAGGACTTGATTGGCGTTTCATGCCAATTTTACCTAAAACAATCAGCGATCCTGTGAAGCCCAGGAGCATCGCCAGGATTTGCAAGGGGAAGATCCAGGCTTGAGGCAGCAAGAAGCTGAGTGACCAATCGGGTTGTGATCCCAAGAGTGCAATGCCATGCGCCATCAGGAAGGATTGGAAAACAGGAACGATAGCAGCTCCACCGATGGCGAGATGAAAGCCATAGTGCGAGAGCCAGATGGACGACCCGATAGGCACATATGCGTTTGCGTACTGTCTCGCTACACGCTTGTACTGTTGGGATCCAGCACGCGTTGCACTGATCCAGGAGAGCAGCAGCAAGAGCAGGCCAGGCAAAAGCAAGTTTCCCACCCCAAAGATCACGAGTTGGAGCAACGCTTCTGATTTCAGGCGGAGGAACTGGCCGAGATAGATCTGAACAGAATAGACCGGTGGCACCATACCAAAGGCGTTCATCAATCCCATAAAGGCGAGGCTCAGAATGAGGAACGACCTATCCCAACCTAGAAATCTGGAGGAGTCGATCAGTTCCTTGGCAGGAGACCGGGTCGACAGGGCGACGTTGTCATAGGGACAGGCTCGGGCACAATCAAGACAGAATGTGCAGTCCATATTAGAGTCAATCATTGGAACAAAGAGCTCGGTTCCACAGCCAAGGACAGCCTCACTACCGTTAACACATTCCTTGCCAACGCACGACTGGCAAACCTCAAGATCTCGTGCTTGTATTTGGGTGGGCGCGGCCAGGGAGTATACGAAATTGAAGGTTCCCAAGGGGCAGACATACTTGCAGAAAGCGGATTCACTGAAATAGGCTTCAAACAGAAAGGACGCAAGCAAATAGGCGACCGCCACCCAAGCTGTTAGCAGGGGGCTGGCCCAGAGATCGAGCCACTCGTATAACCAGAAAATCAAAAAGATTGATCCAAGCGCAATCCATTTATTGCGAAACGCGGCTGGCCACCGTCTTCCCCGTAGGCTAAGACGTTTTGCGAGTGTTCTCGGTAGCGTAAAGGGGCAAGCCATGCAGAAAAAGTTGCCTGCGAAAAGAAGGAGCAGGATGACGATCCCTCGGTAGTGAACCCAGGATAGCACGGTTGCATTATTGACCGGGGCTAGCTGAGGGCCGGTAAAACCATCGTAAATAATCAGCAGCAGGACCAGGGTGAGGATCGCCTGAAAGATCAGGCGACCCCAGCGCCATTTAAGCAGTCGGCCGAGCCCAGGAATGTTCAGCAGATCCAGGGTTTTCATGAATAAAGAGAGATCCAACCTCCGGGGTAAATTCAATCCTAGGGATTTACCTGAACTGGTTGTACACGGTAAAGTGTGCGCCCATCCGGCAATGTTGTGGTGATGGTGATCATCCAATCCCCCGCCATCGTCCATTCGAATGGCACAGTGAATGTTCCAAGCTCAGCTTGAATACCTTCAACAGTAATGGGCGTCATACCGGCATGAGACATATCACCCCTGACCTTAAGAACGAGATCTTCAACAGGATTACTCTGTTCGTCATAGATGGTGATCTTCAACTCTGATGGACCGGTTTGAGCGGGCGAGGGAAAGACTTCCAGCTTCACTTCGAATCCTGGTGCATCATCGATCACAACATCATTTCTTGAGCATGATGGGATGAGGAGGGAAAGGAGCAGGGCAAGTTTAAGGAGCGGTAACCGGAACATCGATCACTACCTCCCCCTGGTTTTTAAATACGAGGGTAAGCTTGAGCTCATCGCCTGACATGAGATCTGCTGAAAGCCCCATGAGCATGATGTGCAGGCCTCCAGGTGAAAATTCAACCGGTTGATTCGCGGGTAGTTCGATCTGGATTTGGTGGTGCATGCCTATCGTTCCATCGTCTTTCTTTACACTGCGATGAAGCTCTGTCACGCTTGCAGACGCGGTTTCCACTTGGATCAGATAATCGTCTGCCTCCAGGCTCGTGATTTCTAGGTAGACAGCCGAGTTTTCACCTGCAAAGCCTGGTCGAGCCCAAGCCCCTGTAATTTTGATTTCGGCATCAGTGACCCTGCATGCGCTGAATATCAAGATCAAAATCGACAGGCACCGAAGGAGCTTTGGGGTTTTCATCAAACTTAGTGTTCAATTAAATAGGTCAAATCCATGATGAAATCCTCAGGGATGCTACCGAAAGGATAATGGGCACGGAGAAAGCCCTGCTGATCAATCAGGAAAACTCGGGCGGTGTGTGTGATTAAGTATGTCTCCGGGTTTTCCGAAGGTTCGCGCATGGCAAGAATGTCATAGTCTTCCTGTATCTTTTCCAACTGATCTCGTTCTGACCATAACCCAATAAAATCAGGATGGAACCGCCGCATATATTCATCGACAGCTTCTGGTGTCTCGCGCTCGGGATCAATACTCATCATCACAAACTGGATCTCATCGGGAGATGGCTCAAGTTGGGTGAAAACCGAGCTCATGATTGCGGCGGTTGCAGGACAGACATCTGGATAGAAGGTATATCCAAAATATAGCAGGATGATCGTTCCCTTACGCTCGGATAAGGTGAAGCTGTTTCCTGTTTCATGGCTTATGCTGAAGTCGGGTGCAAGTTTTGGTGGATCATACGCAGTTCCGCGCCACGCATACGGCTTCGATGTACATGCTGAGTGCAGGAAGAGGTTGGCAATCAGGTAAAACGAGTACGTCTTGGTATTGGGAAAGTGCTTGCGCTGATCCATGCGATAGACAATTATGGAGGGTTTCGTAATTTTAGCATAGCCATTCTGGCTATGACTTGAAGGAAGAGAGAAATCCAACCTGAATGGGCGAGGCAATGTGTATCAAAGATAACCTCCCCCGCCATGGGGGGATGTAGACTGGGTATGGAAGACCCTGAGGCTACATGGGGCTCCTAGCGTAAACACCGAAACGCTCTGATTCCAACGCCTCATGAAGGCTCCTCGTTACACCCGTGGAAATCCTACGCACTTTCTCCAAACACAATTGAAAGACCAAAATAGACGCAACTTCCATAAGCATTAAATCTCTCAGATCAAACACCAACATTGGCCCTTGGTGCATGCCCGATGATCGATCCTACCTGTTGGTGATTAACCTACAATTATGGTAAGTTATCAGTGTGCGAAACGAATCCATGAATTGAAGGAAATGACAGGAAAATAGCGTGCAAACGGCTATTCAGCAATACCTGCAGCAGCTCGAATTCAATCAACAAGCATCTGACCATACTTTGCTGGCTTACCGAACGGATCTCCTTCAATTCCTAGCGGTCATCACCACGCAGGCGGGTTCATCCATCACTCCGCAAGATCTTAATGAAGAACTCATCCGGCGTTACTCCGAATGGTTATATGCACAGGGTTATCGTCCAACCACGATTTCACGCAAATTTGCCGCGCTGCGTTCCTTCCTTCAATATCTCGGAGAAATGGGCTTTGCAAGAGCTCCCGGATTCGCTGAAGATTTGAATGTTCCATATCAGCCCAGGAAAGTCCCACGAATGTTGGACCATGACGAGCTCACCCGGTTATTGGGGGCACCTCGAAGCAGTCAAAGTCCGGGATCACTACGGGATGCGGCGATATTAGCCCTATTGTATGAAGGCGGATTTCGGGCAACAGAACTTGTCGAGCTGCGACTGGCTGATGTTCAATTGAGCCAGGCCCGCATTCGTCACCCTTCAAATTATCATGAGAGCGTTTCAATCCCTGCCTCGGTTGAAAGCCTGCGAAGTTACCTGGAGGAGGGCCGCCCACACCTGGCCAGGAATCCCTTAGAAGATGTTCTCTTCTTAAATCAACGCGGAAAAGGGCTCACAAGACAAGGATTGTGGCTGGTGGTTAAGCGTTGGGCAGCCGCCGCCGGTATTCAGGGTTCATTATCGCCTCACACCTTGAGGCATACGCGAGCGAGGGATTTGCTCCAGCGTGGGATGAAACGCAGAGAGGTTCAACGCTTTCTAGGACTTTCCAGCCCCAATGCGATTCGTATCCACTCAAAGAAGACAAACTACGACAAATAAGGTGGTGACATGGAGTTTCTTTCAGACGAAGTAATTCATCAAGCCGTTGGATTTATCAAAGAGCGAACAGATATTGCCCCGCGCATCGGCATGATTCTTGGGTCGGGATTGGGGCCTTTATCAAAAGAAGTCGCAGATGGCACAGGTTTCGCCTCGGCGGAGGTGCCCGGTTGGCCAAAATCCACAGTGGAAGGCCATACAGGCCGCCTCGTATTTGGTGAGTTGGTGGGGCAGAAGGTGATGGTGCTCCAGGGGCGTGCTCATTACTACGAGGGGCATTCGATGGCCAGCATCGGTTTACCTGTACGGGTGATGCAAAAAATGGGGATTGAGATCCTTATTGTGACCAACGCTGCCGGTGGTGTAAACCCTGACTTCGAACCTGGGCAACTAATGTTGATTACCGATCACATCAACTTCATCGGGATGGCAGGGCTCACACCATTGAGGGGACCAAATCTCGATTCATTTGGCCCCAGATTTCCCGATATGAGCAATGCCTACGATCCCGAGCTGAAAGCGATTGCCCGGAAAGTAGCTCAGGCTGGAGAGATAACCCTCCAGGAAGGAGTATATGTTTGCCTGGCTGGCCCATCTTTCGAAACACCCGCCGATCTTCGTTTCCTGCGTGGAATTGGGGTGGATGCAGTCGGTATGTCGACGGTTCCAGAAGTTACAGTAGCCAGGCATGGCGGAACGCGGGTATTGGGTATCTCAGGGATCAGTAATAAAGCTAATCTGGATGGGGACACTGTGACGACACATGAAGAGGTTTTGGAAGCTGGGCAGGTCATCGTGCCGCAATTAACAGCCTTGATTAAGGGTGTTCTCCAAGAGATCTAATCTCTTCCTGGCATGCAAGAGTTTCTATTGTTCGTAGAAGCCTCCCAGGCTTGGATATACCTGCTGCTGGTATTCGTCGCAATACTTTACGGTCGAATATTCCTGCGGGCGTTCAATAGCTATCGAAGCGCTTTATATGTCCTTGAGCGTGAGCGTGCCCGCATGCAAGCCCTACGCTCCGGGGCAGTTATCGCCATCGTCGGAACCGGATTTATCGCCACCTTCATTCTGACAACTTTCGCTGTACCTGCATTGCCGTCCACTATGCGCCCAACAGCAATTCCAACGGTTTCGCTGCTAGCGACACCATTGATCGAAAGTGGCGATACGGTCCTGGGGTTTGCGACGGCGACGCCTTTCTCGGTTGATCAGATCGATAGCGCCGGTTGCACCAATGAAAATGCAACCATTCTCGAACCGATTGCAGGAGATCCGATCCAGGGTCAAGTTGTGTTCCGGGGAGCAGCAAATATCCCGGGGTTCGCCTTCTTCAAACTCGAATATCACGATTTACAACCCGATAGCTCGTGGTTGGCGATTGCAGCGAGTAATATTCCCGTGTGCGCATTAGGTTGCGAAGAGGAGGATCAACTGGGCGCCTGGGATACAAGTCTTGTCCGACCTGGCCAATATGCTGTCCAGCTCGTTGTAACAGATACGTTGGGGAACGCGCCAATGCCCTGTCAGATACTCCTTCAGGTCGTACCATAATGTGCGTTCCAATGGGAGGTAAGAGGTAACCTTGATGAGTCAAGAGGTTCAAATACGAGCGGCAATCTCGTCAGATATTCCTAAGTTCGTCCATATGGACCATGGCATGAGCACAAGTCATGTTTGGCAGCTATCCTTGAATAAGCAAGTTGGTGAAATTGCAGCCATTTTTCGTGAAGTTCGCCTGCCCCGACCAATGCAGATTTCTTATCCCCGAGATCCGGAGCGATTACCGGATGAATGGACTCGTTTTGCAGCTTTATTCATCGCCGAACGCGAAGAAGAACCGCTAGGATATCTGGCACTGAAGCATGCGATGGCGGAGCGATCCGGCTGGATCACGGATCTCGTCGTTGATTTGCGTCATCGCCGCCAGGGTGTAGGTTCCCGCTTGCTGCGAGCCGCGACGCTCTGGTGCAAGGAACGTGAGTTTCTACGCCTCTTTATGGAGATGCAAAGTAAGAACTATCCAGCCATCGAGCTTGCGAAACAAAATGGATTTCAATACGCTGGCTATAGTGACATCTACTACCGCGATCAGGATATTGCACTATTCTTTGTGAACGAGATGCGGAACTAACTTGAATCACCCTTAGGATAATGGATATGGTTGTGCCGTTATTAATCCTGAATCAAATCCTCACTGCCGGCAATACCATTACGGCGTTCTCCCTCTTGCTGTATGCGTTGACTTTTAATTTACGTGAACGTGTCGCTCGTTCGCTGGCGGTTCTTCTCGCCTGTGTGGCCATTGCCTATTTTGGGGATGTGTTGGTAGCGACCACCGCTCTGGCACCGGAGACAGAGACCTGGCTGCGCCTACAATGGCTCGGGATCGCTTTTGTGCCCGCTGCGTATGTGCAACTTTCAGATGCGCTTCTTTCGGCAACCGGTCGTCCCTCCAGAGGGCGACGCTCGAGTTTCGTCTGGTTGAGCTACATCTTGAGCGGGTATTTTCTGGCAGAGGCGGCTTTTGGAGTTCGTTTGGCTGGCGAAGTCGTAACCGTCGATTCAGCAACTTATCTGAAACCAGGCCCACTTTTCTGGGTGTTCACCGTAGCGCTGATACTTAACCTCAGCTTCGCAGGGGTTAATTATTACCGTGCCTATCAGCGATGTCTGACGCGTTCATCACGGCGGCGCATGCGCTATCTCATGGCTGGTTCTCTCGGACCTCTGATTGGAAGTTATCCATTCCTCATGCTCAGTGGACCTTTCTTGGTCAGCCAGGAGATCCTCTTTTGGGCGATCCTTATTATCATCAACGCGTTTGTTGCCACCCAACTGGTGCTGATGGCCTATGCTGTAGCTTACTTTGGTGTAGAAACGCCTGATCGCGTGGTTAAGAGCCGGCTGTTTCAGTGGATCTTGCGCGGCCCGATCGTGGCTTCGACAACCCTGGCCCTGACAGTGATCGTCAATCAGGGAGCGAAGATTTTAGGCTACGAAAATAGTCGTGTAGTTCCATTCACAATGGTTGCTTCAATCTTGCTGCTTCAATATGTCATCACACTGATCCGCCATCCAATTGAGCGGTGGTTTTTCTATGGCCAGGATCGCGGGGATGTCTATCGCTTGCAATTGCTCGAAGAGCGATTGTTAACCACGGGTGATCTCCAGCAATTTCTAGAATCAATCCTGAACGCCGCCTGTGATGTCCTGGGAGTTGGCTCAGCCTTCATCGCCGTAGTCGGACCGGGGGGATTAGAGCTTGAGGTCGGCGTTGGTCCCGAGGATCCCTTTCGGGGATCTGAAGACCTTCCACCGTTAATCGTCAGTGAGGATAAAACCGAGACGGATCTGCTGGGATCAATCTTTGTTTGGGACGTGTATTGGCTCATGCCTTTGCGGCTGGCCAACCCGGCGGAAGTGATTGGGATTCTTGGACTGAGAGCACGCGCTGAGATGCCAGATTTCTCTTCCGAGGAAGAAGGACGAGTTCAGACACTGATCGATCGGGCAACGGTGGCACTGGCAGAACGCAAGCTACAGCGTGAGGTATTTGCTGTCGTGGATCGACTTGTCCCGCAAGTGGAGGCAATTCAAAGGCTGCGGGCCGAAGCACGCTATTTGGGATCCGAAGCGCTTACGGAGCCAGTTGATGGCATTGGAACGGAAGAAGATTTGAATAATCTTGTCCGCGAAGCCTTGGGACACTATTGGGGGGGGCCGCGCTTGACGCAAAGTCCTCTGCTGGGATTACGAGTTGTGCGGCAAGCAACGGGGGATTACGATGGCAATCCAGTAAAGGCTTTGCGCGGGATTTTAAAAGAAGCCATTGATCAGGTTCGCCCCGAAGGAGAACGTAGGTTTACAGCAGAGTGGATGCTATACAATATCCTTGAATTAAAGTTCCTTCAAGGCCGGAAAGTGCGAGATGTTGCGTTGAAATTAGCCATGTCTGAGGCGGACTTATACCGCAAGCAGCGAGTTGCAATCGAAGCGGTGGCAGAGGCCATAACAGACATGGAACGCGAAGCGGTTGCGGAAGAGGAGGTAAGCGGTAAGTTAAATTCATAGGCTCAAGCGGTGGGGGAATACGTTATGCTACGCACCTTTCCTCATGGGATTTATGGCGTAGCTGGGATCGTAGTTGAGAATGGGATAGAGGTTATCATGATGATGGATGGTGGTTCCAATCAGGCTCGTGGGGGGGAAAATGAGCCGCCGAACGTGGATGATTCGTGGTGGGCAGCAGTTTTGGAGGAGGAAGAACAACATTTAAGTGAAAACACGCCTCGTGTAGAAGCTAATGCTGCTTCCAGAGTGTCCCGGCCGGGTGACCCTGAAGATTGGGCCTGGGCACATGAGCTTTACCAGAATGATGATGTGATCGATTTGAACATCATCGGCCACAATCGCGGTGGGTTGCTTGTTGAAGCTAGGTCGCTACGCGGCTTTGTTCCGGTTTCACATTTGATTGAAATTGAACCAGAAACATCGCAGGAGCAGCGAGACTTGCTCTTGGAGCGGTTGGTTGGCTGCACCTTGAAGCTTAAAGTGATCGAATTTGACCCTGATCGTGGCCGGCTAGTGTTTTCCCAGCGAGCTGCGCAAGCAGGGCCCGGAAAACGGGTTGAAATCCTAAAAAACTTACAGACAGGTGAGAAAGTTTCTGGACGAGTCACCAATATTACTCGCTTTGGAGTATTTGTTGATCTTGGAGGGGTGGAGGGTCTGATCCACGTCTCAGAATTATCCTGGGGTCGTGTCAAACATCCTTCCGATGTCGTGAAGTGCGGGCAGGAATTGGAAGTGCAAGTTCTCTCGGTCGATCGGGATCAGGATCGGGTGGCTTTAAGTCTGAAAGAGTTGCTCCCAGATCCGTGGCGTGAGCTGGAAGAGCGATACAGCCTCGATCAAGTGGTTGAGGGCGTGATCACGAATGTGGTGAAATTCGGCGCTTTCGTCGGCATCGACGATGGCCTTGAAGGGTTGATTCATGTCTCCGAACTAGGTGACGGAAACTTCATGCACCCACGTAACGTTGTTAATGAAGGTGAACAAGTGCGTGTTAGGATCATCCACATTGATGCGGAAGAGCGCCGCTTAGGTTTGAGTTTGCGCAACGTACCTCCGTTAGATGAGATGGAAGAACCGCAGGAAGAATCCCAGGCTCCTGGGATCTTACAGGCGCCCTGAACGATCAAAGGAAGCACGATCCGGGCGCGTCATCCCTGCGCCCGGATGTTGTTTTCACAGGTGAGGAACATGGCTTCTTCTAAGCACGATGGGTTAAGAGCTGAAGAGCGAGAAGCGGGCGAATCGCGCGCCTTTCTCCCCTTCTTGATGGAGCGAGCCTGGTCATATCTTGATGATCTCGTTGCCGTATTGCTTTTCGCCGCAGCCCTCGTGCTCATGCTTGGTTTGATTGGACTCACACAGGGAAGCCTGATAACACCGAGTATTCTCATGATTGAGCGCTGGCTAGGTTATGGTGCCCTGGTGATACCGGTTACGCTGGCGCTCATCGGATGGGTTTTTCTGCGTCGAAGCCGCAGCCTGGGTTTCCAAATTCCTTGGACGCAGATCATCGCCCTGGAAGTTGTTCTCTTCGTTGCGCTGGCCTTCCTGAGTATTATCGATGCCCCGGAGCTCCCTCGAGCTGAGGCTGGCTTTGGCGGAGGGATTATCGGTTGGTCCTTGGCGAGCTTATTGGTAGAAGTCTTCGGAAAAGTTGGCCGGGTTATCGTTCTGATCACCATCATGACCGCCGGTATCCTTGTCGGTATCCTTCCGCTTCTTGGGAATCTGAAGCAGGGGATGCGATGGTTTTCTGTCAAGCGGCCCCAAGGGAAAACGTCCGTTGAAGAAGATTTTCTACTCCATGATTCTGCGACGCTAACGCAGGATACTAAAGCTCGCGGTCCCTCGGCGAGCTCAATAAGATTACCTCGTCAATACCGTAAAAATTTCCAGGTTGAAAATAGACGCGAGCAAACACCAATATCCGTTGGGAAGCGCGATCCACGCCTTCCGCCCTATGAAATTCTTCAAAGCGGAAAAAGCGCCAGCGTCACCTCTCGAGAGATTAATCTTGCCGCCGGGTTGATAGAGAAGACTCTGGCGGACTTCGGCCTGCCAGCTCGTGTAGTTAATTTCAAAACAGGGCCAACCGTGACTCAATTTGGAGTTGAGCCCGGTTTTGTTGAGAGTGGAAGTCAGGAAGGCGAGCTACGCCGTCATAAAGTGCGTGTATCCCAAATCTCCGGGCTCGCCAATGATCTTGCTCTAGCGCTCTCGGCGCCCAGGCTTCGGATTGAGGCCCCAGTTCCGGGACAAGCGTATATCGGTATTGAAGTGCCGAATCGTCGCCCCGCCCTTGTGCGCATGCGGTCAATTCTGGAATCGAAAGCATTTTTCAAGATCAGTTCTCCGTTGGCCATTGCACTTGGTCGTGATGTCGCTGGTGAGGCCATCGCCGCTGATCTGTCCCTGATGCCGCATTTACTCATCGCCGGCACGACCGGATCAGGAAAATCTGTATGTATTGCCTCCTTGGCGGTGTGCATGGCAATGAACAATACCCCGGATGAGTTAAAGCTGGTAATGATCGATCCCAAAATGGTTGAGCTGATCCGTTTCAACGGCCTTCCGCATCTACTGGGAAAGGTCGAAACGGAATTGGAGCGGATCACCGGCGTATTGCGCTGGTGCACAATTGAAATGGACCGCCGCTACCGATTATTAGAGAGCGTGCGGGCACGTGACATCGATGCCTACAACAGGAAAATTCGCAAGAAAACAGGTGCTGAGCTCTTGCCGCATCTTGTGATCATGATTGATGAATTGGCTGATCTGATGATGATGGCTCCTGACCAGACAGAACATACGCTCGTCCGGTTGGCACAGATGGCGCGCGCGACCGGGATCCATCTTATTGTGGCCACCCAGCGGCCCAGCACCGATATTCTCACAGGATTAATCAAAGCGAACTTTCCGGCGCGCATCTCATTTGCAGTAGCTTCAGGTGTGGATTCGCGCGTGATCATTGATGGCCCGGGTGCAGAGACGTTGCTCGGCAAAGGAGATATGCTCTACCTTTCACCGGAAGCTGGTGCCCCCGTGCGCTTACAGGGGGCGATGGTATCAGATGTTGAAATTGAAGCCTTGATTCAATACTGGCGGCAGGAGGTAGAGGCTGAGGGAGTAGGTCCAGAGCCCGTCCCTTGGGAAGAATTACTTGAACGCCAGGCCATGATCGGGGATCGGGATGAGATACTTGAGCAAGCGATCGTGGTTGTACAGGAACGCGGCGAAGCCAGCGCATCGCTTCTGCAACGTGCCCTGCGGGTTGGCTATCCCAGGGCTGCCAGGCTCATGGATGAGCTAGAAGAATTGGGGGTTATCGGAAGACCTCGGAGTGGGGGCAAAACCCGCGAAGTGCTGATTGGGGATGGAGAAGATCCTCTCGATCCGGCCGGACCCGATGGGGGAGATGGCACAGATGCTTGACGTAGGTACCCAGAGGCGTTAGCATTCCAAGCATCAAAGTAATTCAAGGGAGAGAATAGTGGGCGAATCGATTCCACACACGCGACCAACTTTAACCGATGCGCTTCGAATACGCTTTAAGAACTTCCTCGATCCGATCGGTGGATTCCTCAACCGCCTTGGGATCGCACCGAACACATTGACCCTCGGTGGTCTCGTTGGCAACTTTATTGGAGCGCTCTTCTTGTCTCAGGGTAGATTTATTACCGGCGGGATCATTCTATTCTTGATGGGTCCGCTTGATGCCCTTGATGGCACGATGGCCAGGCTGCGGGGCGAACCATCTTTCTGGGGTGCATTTGTCGACTCAGTCACAGACCGGTTCTCGGAGCTCTTTATTTTTGCAGGCTTGATTTTCTATTATCTATCTGAGCAAAACACTTTGATGGTATTTGCCGCCTTCGCTGCTTTGAGCGGTTCCTTCATGGTCTCTTACGTGAGATCCCGTGCCCAAAGCTTGGGTTTCGAGGCCAAGCAGGGCATCATGACCCGCATGGAGCGTTTTGCGGTTCTAATATCGGGTTTGCTCTTTGGGTTTACAGATTTGGCCATCTTTATCATCGCTCTACTCGCAAATCTCACAGCTATTCAGCGAATCTTGGTTGTTCGCTATCAAGCCAGGTAGAGGGAAGCTATGTTTTTTGATATTGATCGTTACGGTATTCAGATTGGTCCCTTAACGCTCCGATTTTATGGAATCATCATCATGTTCGGCGCCTTGATGGCGACGTTGCTTGCACAACGGTTGCTTCGCCGTCGGAAGCAAGATCCGGAGATCGTTTGGGATGGTTTGATCTGGGCATTGATATTTGGGATCATCGGCGCACGCTTATACCATGTTTTCACCCCTTCGATATCTGCAGGGGGGTGGCAACAAACACTCAATTATTTGCGCAACCCGGTTTCAATCCTCACAACCTGGGAGGGAGGCCTGGGGATGCCTGGGGCTATCATTGGTGGCGCATTTGGCCTATACCTTTTCGCTCGCCGCAGCCGGATTTCCCTGAGCCTCATCCTTGATGTAGCTGCACCGGGTGTTGCACTTGCACAAGCAATTGGCCGCTGGGGTAATTTTGTCAATCAGGAGCTGTATGGACCTCCAACAGATCTTCCTTGGGGCATCTTTATCGAGCCGGCCTATCGCCTGAATACGACTTGGAATGGTGTCCCTTTGGCCCAGTTCGAGACATTCCACCCCTTGTTTCTTTACGAGTCGATCTGGAACCTGGCAAACATGTTCTTCCTGCTTTGGCTCATGCGGCGTTTCGAGGGACGGCTGAAGGAAGGGGATATATTCTTTGCCTACCTGGTGATGTATCCCCTCGGTCGCTTTTTGCTTGAATTTATCCGGCTGGATTACGTGCCTCTCTTCGCCATTAATCTGAACCAATTGATCATGTTGATTGTGGCCATCGTCAGCGGCGTTGCGCTCTTCCAACGGCATCGAAAGACGGCCTGATCCTTAATAATTCATTGTGAATCTATTCCAGGAGAGCCCGATCGGGCTCTCCCGCTTTTTGGGAAGGATGGTCGATTGTTTGGCTATCTATGAACTTGCTATAATTCCCCCCAGTGATGGAAACGTTGATAAGCACGCAATCCCTGTGTAAATCCTTTAACGGCTTCAAAGCTGTTCACGATGTCAGCCTCTCGGTCAATGCTGGTGAGGTCCTGGCATTACTTGGTCCTAATGGTGCCGGCAAGACGACAACCATCCGGATGATCGCCTCGATCCTGCAACCAACGACCGGTAGCGCCAAGGTGGCAGGTTTTGATGTTAAAGAATTTCCTGAGAAAGTCCGCCAGTCCGTAGGCTTGCTGACCGAGCACCATGGCCTGTATAACCGCATGCGGGCATGGGAGTACCTGGACTTTTTCGCAAGAATATACTCACTTGTCCAATCGAGTTGGGAGCCGCGCGCTGAAATGCTGCTCTCGCGTTACGGTCTCGATCGAACGCTCGAGCTTCGCTTGGGACAATATTCCAAAGGCATGCGTCAGAAATTAGCCCTGGTGCGCGCATTACTGCATGAACCGCCTGTCTTGCTCTTGGATGAACCTACCTCGGCCATGGACCCTGAGAGCGCCCATCTGGTACGAAGGAGTATCAGCGATTTGCGCTCGAACGATCGGGCCATAATTGTTTGTACCCACAATTTACATGAAGCCGAAGCTCTGGCAGACCGCATCGCTATCATTCGGCGGGGTGTCATTATTGCCAACGATAGCTCTGCATCCCTCAAACGCAGCCTGGTTGGTGATCCCGTGATGGAATTAAAGCTCGGGGGATCGCTGGACGGCTTCGCTGATCAACTGCCAGAGGAAATAACCATCCTGGATAAGGGGTCGCACTGGTTGCGTTACCAGACAGCCATCCCAGAGGTGACGAACCCCAGGGTGCTCGAACTTTTATCACAAGCAAGCATACCTGTTATCACCTTGTCAGAAATTGAGCGCAGTCTTGAGGATGTATATTTGCAGATCATCCAGCGCTCAGATGAGGAAGGTGAGACCCTGAGATGATCCAGCAGCCACGTATCAGGGCGATCTCCCTCTCAGGCGCGTGGGTCGTTGCCAGACGCGAGATCCGTGATCAATTGCGCGACTGGCGTATCCTGACCCCCATTATCATCCTGACATTGTTCTTTCCACTGCTTATGAACTTCACTGCCCAACAGGCGGTGGATTTCGTCGCTCGCTATGGTGCCCCAATCATTGGTGATCGTTTAATCCCTTTTTTGCTCATGATTGTAGGTTTCTTCCCCATATCGATCTCGCTGGTTATTGCCTTGGAAAGCTTTGCTGGTGAGCGTGAGCGACTATCCCTGGAACCGCTGCTGGCAACTCCGCTTTCTGATGGAGAGCTCTACCTTGGAAAAATGCTGGCTTCTGTTACACCCCCACTAGGCACAGCCTACCTGGGAATAATCGTCTACCTCGTGGGGTTATTTTTTCGCCTGGATTGGCGGCCGGAACCCGTTCTCTTATTTCAGATCCTGGCACTGACAACTGTGCAGGCTTTCGTAATGGTTAGTGGCGCCGTCGTCATCTCTTCCCAAACCACTTCTGTGCGTGCAGCCAACTTGCTGGCTTCCTTCATAATTATTCCTATCGCAGAACTGATCATCGGTGAGAGCGTGATCATGTTCTGGGGAAGATACAACATCCTCTGGTGGATCGTTCTCGCCTTATTGCTCATCGCTATTGTATTGACCAGGATGGGATTACGGCTCTTTAATCGGGAAGAACTGCTGGGACGAGAGCTCGATGTCCTTGACCTCCGCAAAACATTCGCTCGCTTCGCAGATACTTTTCTAGCCGGCGCCAACTCCTTAGGGCAATGGTATCAGGGCCTCCTAAAGGTGAGTCTTGCTCGCCTTCGGATCCCAATCTTGCTCACAACCATCGGTCTATCCATCGCAGACTTCATTGGGTACCGTTACGCTGCTGTTTTCCAACTTCCCCCGGAGTTGTTTGAATTTAACACGTTTGACGCAGATTGGGCCGACTTCATTCGCCGGTTCGGGATGTTGAGCGCTGAAGGTTGGATCAGGATCCTCTCCACCAACATTCGGGCTATTCTCGCTGCAAGCTTACTGGGGATGTTTACCTTTGGAGTGTTGTCTTTAATCCTCCTGATGGTACCAGTAGGGCTTGTCGGGTATTTTGCCGGTAATCTGGCGCTGGCTGGTGTAAGTGTCAAGCACTATATGCTGGCATTAGTGTTGCCACATGCTGTGCTGGAGGTGCCGGCGGCGATCCTTGCCGGCGCATCAATCCTCCACTTGGGTATGGCGGCTATCAGCCTCCCAAAGGGAAGTTCGCTTGGACAAGGTTGGATCAAAGCCTTCGCTGAATGGTCACGCATCGGAGTCGGTATCGTCTTGCCCTTGCTCATTGGAGCCGCAGCGCTCGAGGTTTTTGTGACCCCGCGTGTTGCGATCGCATTGCTTCTAAGTCCTTGAGCTGTGCCTGCGCCGATCGTCCCTGGGAGTGCAGCGGCCATCCCAACCGACGTTCACAACCTAGCTTTGGTGCTCGGTGACCTTCAAAGCATCGTTCTCTGGCTGCAGCGGATTGTCAATAATTCGCTTGACAAGCTGAAATTTCACCTGATCAGATCACCGCGATCATACTGACTCTCTTCTATACCCAGCATGCTGAGAGTATGCCCAGGCGTTCATCATCATCTATTGCACTGATACGCAACCTTTTGAGGGCATATTCAGTCTTGCGCAGGGCGCAGAGATCTTCTTTCATAAGGTCATTAGAGCCTCGCGCGGCCATTGCACCGCGCGGCAGGCAGCTGCGTTGGTAGAAAAGGCTGGGGTGGAAAGGCTCTATTTGTTCCACTATCCACCCGAGCACAGTGGGGACGCCAGCATCCTGTATCAGTCCCAGGAGCTTTTCAGGATAAAAACGAAGTCACGCACCACCTGATGCGCATACCGATTGAACTCTACACGATCACCTGGTGGTCACTTAGAACTGTGTTTTTGGAGGGTGGCGTGGAGATAGTGGAATTCGCCTCGAGAAGGGATCAAATCGATCACTTCAACTACGGTGAATTTTTTTGATCCCAGCGTAACCAGGTCGCCCTTTTGAGGACGCGCATCGGTATTCAGAATAGCACCCGGATGTTCTTCTCCTGAGACGACATAGCTGACCTTATAAATCGCTGCCATGATCCTGCCTCACCGACCTGTCAGATGCCGATGGCGAAGTTTGAAGGATAGATCAGCCGCAATATTTCGCATAACCACAAAGCCGAGGTGGTGGTTTTGTTCACATAACTGTTCAAATTCATCCTGGCGAATAACCAATACGCTGGTTGATTCGGAGGCTGCTTTTACAGTCGCGGAACGCGGCCCCCGATCCACAAGAGCCATCTCGCCGAAAATCTGGCCTGCGCCGAGATGAACCACCGAACGTGGTGACAATTCAGGGGAGCTGCTTGATCGGAGCACTTCCACGAATCCTTCACAAACAACGAAAAGCTCGTTTCCAGGCTCACCTTGAGCAGTGACAACATCGCCCTTGCTGTAGGTCTGCTCCTTGCATAGCGCCGCGACAGATTCTAGCTCTTCTGCCGTAGCGCCGTCAAAGAGCTCTACAGCCTCGAGGATGTTCTTGTTTGTCATCCTGTCCTCCCAATGCTTGAGTCCAGCGTGTTAATCAAATCTCGCACCATTGTACAAGAAGATGCTTCTTCTCGGAAAGTATGCTTACAAAGATCTTATGCAGGATCGGTAAAGTATATTCATCGGAAAAGACGCTGTTTAACCTTAATCTGTTCCAGCCTATTCCAACTTTCGATTCATGCCCTGTGGTAGAATGAATTTTGACCCCCGAAAGGGGCTGGAGAAGACGATTTCATGTCTGAAAAAGAACAAAAAATGAACTTACGATCATCTTCGGAAGATGATCCTTGGCAAGCTGGACAGGGACCCCTTAGTTGGCAAATTAGGCGCGGATCTCACGCCTGGCGCCCTCCGACTGATGTGCTTGAGACGGATGATGCTTATGTTGTAGTTGTCGAGATCGCCGGGATGAGGGGGGCCGACTTTAATGTTACTTTCGAGGGACATATCCTCGCAATTCAGGGCAATCGTCACGATTCGAATGCGCGCAAAGTCTATCACCAGATGGAGATTGATTACGGGGAGTTCGTCACGGAAGTCCATATGCATGTCCCGATCGAAGCGGCGAAGATAGAAGCCTCCTATAGTGATGGGTTTCTCCGTATCCACCTGCCAAAATCGAGTCCAAAGAAGATCGAAATTGAAGATTGAGGCTCCGTGTTTTACTTTGCTTCCTGTAGCGTGGGACACACAATCGTCAACCTCCTGCGCCTTACAGATGCAGGAATCAAGGGATCGTTGCGTTAAATAGAGGTTCGCATGGACGAATTATCGTCGACCATCCAAGTTCATGATGAAAGCAGTGGTGATCGTTCTGCGCAAAATCTTGAATTTGATGAGAATAATATTCCCGATAGCCTACCTATCCTCCCGCTGCGAGGCGTAGTTGTATATCCACATACGGCGACTCCCTTAACGATAGGACAAGCTCGTTCGATTGCTTTAGTTGATGATGTGGTTGCCAGTCACAGGCTCATAGGATTGGTCGCTTCTAGAAACCCAGAACTCGAACTCCCCGGGCCGGAAGATCTATATCGATATGGAACGATCGCTTCGATCCAGCGCATGCTGCGCGCGCCGGATGGCACGATCCGTCTAATTGTACGCGGCATGATGCGTTTCACATTGGGTACTTTCACCGCGTTAGAGCCATACCTCACCGCCGAGATCCATCAGCGGCCTGAGGTGGTTGAGGATAGTGTCGAGATCGAGGCTCAGGTTCGGGCCACCAAGGATCTCTTCCAGCAAATATCAGACCTTGGTCCTTCGCTGCCGCGGGAAATTGTGGGCGGGGTTCTCCTGCTAGAAGATCCGCTGCATGTGGCTTACACCATTGCAAACTACCAGCGCATGGACCTGGACGAGGGCCAGCAGATTCTGGAAGTCGATTCCACCATTGAAAAGCTGCAGGCACTTACCAACATTCTCAGCCGGGAAGTTGAAGTCCTCTCACTGGGGCAGCAGATTCAACAGGAAGCTAGGACCGAAATCGAAAAGGTTCAACGAGAGTACTTCTTGCGGGAGCAGTTAAAGGCCATCCAGCGGGAACTGGGGGAGGGAGATGAACAAACTGTAGAGGCCGAAGAATTTCGCAAGCGCATCGATGCAGCCAACATGCCAGAGGAAGCTGAGAAGCAGGCTCGTAGAGAGCTCGACCGTTTGGTTAAGTTGCCGACTGCGGCTGCGGAATATGGCGTCATCCGGACATACCTTGATTGGTTGGTTTCAGTGCCCTGGGATCGTGTTACCGCAGACAATTTAGACCTGAAGTATGCGCGCAAGGTGCTGGATGAGGATCATTATGGGCTTGAGGACGTAAAAGCTCGCATCCTGGAATACCTGGCCGTCCGCAAGTTGCGCATTGAACGGTCGGAAAAGGGGGAGCAGGTTGAGGTCGATCATATCCGCCGTGAGCGTGAAGGTGTGATCCTCTGCTTTGTCGGACCTCCAGGTGTCGGAAAAACGTCCCTTGGCCGCTCAATCGCTCGCGCAATGGGGCGTGAGTTTATCCGCATCTCCTTGGGCGGAGTGCACGACGAGGCTGAGATCCGAGGCCATCGGCGGACTTATATTGGCGCCATGCCAGGCCGTATTCTTCAGGCAATACGTCGGGTCGAATCACGCAACCCGGTTTTCATGCTAGACGAGGTCGACAAGATGGGACGGGATTTCCGCGGGGATCCTGCTTCGGCGCTGCTTGAAGTGCTTGATCCTGAGCAAAATCGGGAGTTTCGTGATCACTACCTGGAGGTTTCGTTTGACCTATCCCAGGTGATGTTCATCACAACGGGGAACTGGCTTGAAACGATTCCCGAGCCTCTGCTCGACCGCATGGAAGTGATCCGTCTATCAGGGTACACAGAGGGAGAAAAATTACATATCGCCCGTGGCTACCTGATCCCCCGGCAAATCAAAGAAAATGGCCTCAAAGAAACAGAGATCAGCTTTGCTGATGACGCTTTGCAGCAGGTGATCCGTTCCTACACGCGCGAGGCGGGGGTCAGAAACCTGGAACGCGAGATTGGACGGCTGTGTCGTAAAGTCGCGACAAGGATCGCCGAGGGCACTGCTCGTCGTGTAAAAATCACGAAGAAACGTGTGCGCGAATTTTTAAAGAAACCCAGGTATTTCGGGACAGAGGAACTGGCCGAGCGGACATCCATCCCGGGTGTCGCAACCGGTTTAGCCTATACAGCTGTCGGGGGCGACGTGCTCTTTATTGAAGCTACAGCAATGTCTGGATCGAACAACTTCCAGTTAACCGGATCCTTGGGTGACGTAATGCAAGAATCAGCCAGAGCGGCGTTATCCTATGTGCGCTCATCCTCGGATCGCTATCAGATCGAAGAGGACTACTGGAGCAAGCACGATATCCACATTCACGTTCCTGCTGGGGCGCAGCCTAAAGATGGTCCTTCTGCCGGGGTGACCATGGCTGTGGCGCTTGCTTCCCTTGCCACCGGCAAGCCAGTTAAATCCGAAGTGGGAATGACCGGCGAGGTCACGCTGAGAGGGCGAGTCCTTCCCATTGGTGGTGTGAAAGAGAAGGTTCTGGCAGCTCATCGGGCAGGCTTGAAATCCGTCATCCTTCCGAAACGGAATGAACTAGATCTGGATGACGTTCCCGAAGAAGTGCGTGAAGAGATGGAATTTGTATTTGTTGAGTGCGTCGATGATGTGATCGATCATGCGCTCGTATCCAAGAAAGCAAAGAAAACGAGGAAGAGATCTGAAAAATCCCCTCAAGGCTCAACGAAAACAAAGAAACCTCTCCCGTCGAAACGTCCTTCACCGGCGACCAAGGTAAAAAGGGCCAAGTAACGTAAAAGAAGATCTGGAGAGGTACCAAACATTCCATGCCGAAGATCATGCTTGTTGATGACGACGAAACGATGATTTCCTTGCTTAAAACCTTGTTGGAGATGGATGGCTATGAGGTCGTCTCAACCGAAAAATGGCAGGAGATCCCAGCTGAGGTTGCAGCCAGCCAGGCTGACCTTATTTTGATGGATTGTAATCTGCCGGGCATTGATGGCCTCGATGTCCTGACTGCGATGCGGCAGGATAACACCTTGGTGAATGCGCATATTATCATGACCTCGGGCATGGACATGGAATACCGGGCTATGGCAAAAGGTGCGAGTGCTTTCTTGCTCAAACCTTATACACCCGATACACTCTACGAATTAATACAAACATTTTTGGATTCTCGAGGTTAACTCTTGATTCCAGCGATGATTAGGAGAACGAATCAACGTGACAAAACGAAGAGGACGTGACGCCTCCAAGAATTGGCGTCTCATGGATCTTCATCTACACACGCCGGCTTCAAACGATTATCAGGAGTCGGGGGTGTCATATTTGGATGTTTTACATCGCTGCGAGGCGCGCGGATTGGATATTGTGGCCTTTACGGACCATAACACTATAGCCGGCTACCGCACGATGATGGATGAGATCCAGCAACTGGAAATGTTAGAGAGCCTGAAACGTCTCACAGACGAAGAGCAAAATCGATTAACCGAGTATCGACGGCTCATGAAGAAGATCTTGGTGTTGCCTGGGTTTGAATTCACAGCCACCTTAGGCTTCCATATCCTGGGGATCTTTCCCGAGGGGACTTCAATCCGAGAATTGGAACATTTATTAATGAGTTTGAATATCCCCGCGGAGAAATTGGATGAGGGATCATCAACGGTAGGCGCGACAGCCGATGTCCTAACTGCCTATCAGTATATCAATCAGGCTGGAGGGCTGGCGATTGCCGCGCATGCAAATTCAACCAATGGTGTTGCCATGCGGGGTTTTGGTTTTGGCGGTCAAACCAAGATTGCGTACACTCAGGATCTCAATCTGTGTGCGCTTGAGGTCACCGACCTTGGCCAACGTGGTCGTCGATCGACGGCGGCGTTCTTCAATGGAACTAAACCTGAATATCCACGAAGAATGCATTGCATCCAAGGGTCAGATGCACATCGTTTGCGGATCGATCCCAAGAATAAAAAGCATCTGGGGATTGGAGATCGAGCAACTCGTGTACAATTGGAAGACCTTTCCTTCCTTGCGCTGAAGACCCTATTCAACAGCAACGATTTTGCCCGAACCAGGCCGCACTGGCCAACGGCAGACAATGATTTCGATTTTATCCAACAGGCGCGCGAAGATGGACCCAGCATCATTCAAGATTTTCATGAGAGCATGACAGTGCGCGGTGGCCGGCTTTATGCCGTCATCGCTGATGTTTGCGCATTTGCTAATACCAATGGCGGAACTCTCCACATTGGTGTGAGTGCTGATCCGAAGAAAGAACCGATCGGCATACCAAAAGCTCCTGCTTCAATCCGCCAGCTCCAAAAGGAATTGAGTAAACGCATCAGCCCGCCTCTCGAGTTGCAAATTGATTCGATGGAAACTCGCGGCAAACAGGTAATCCGCGTGATCGTACCGCGTGGAGAAGATCCACCGTACGCTGTCGATGACAACAAAATCTATGTTCGAGTAGAGGCTGACACCGGCCTGGCAGTGCGCGACGAGATCGTCACGCTTGTAGTGGGTCGGACCCGAATGCCTTTAGAACAACCAGAAGAAGCAAAAGCCGGAGAACCGGTAAAACCCAAGGGAGTGCAACCCCCGAGAACAGGTGTAGAGATTGTCAATGTCGAAGAACGCAATGGGGAGCGCTACTTTACAGTGCGTGATCTGCGCAATGGCAATGTTGTAAAAAATGTGACGATGAGTTCTGCTCGCCGCCTGTGGCACTACGCCATAAGTGAGTACGAAAAGCTACCCTCCGATTTGACCAAAGCAAAGATTACTTGGCAAGGACCTATCGGTGTCCTCAAAGAAGATAAACGTGGCAATCGTATGCGCTATGACTTGGCGCAGAAATCTGAAAAGAGCGTGCGTCTATACTTCGGGGTGACAGAGGATGGTGTCCACAGTGAGTGGAAAAGCCTCACAGGCGGAGAGACTGAATAGGGCACGTTGGTCGATCTGGCCACCCAGGTAATCAGCCGTGATTGCAGCGCGGACGTCAAACTGGCGTCCGCGCTTTTTTAAATGGAGGCGGGGATGAACATTCGCACCTTTAATTTGGATATGGATTACAACGCGGTGAGACATCTGTGGGAACTTGCAGGCCCAGGTGTCCAGCTGTCCCCTTCGGATGAGCGTGTCGAAATTGCCAGGAAGCTTCAAAGAGATCCAGATTTATTCTTAGTATTAGAAGATCAAGA
>JBFFQB010000049.1:0-23566 GCA_041573795.1 Anaerolineales bacterium | reverse complement strand
TGGAAGCGCTGGGAGATGCGCCATGGTAATGACGGGTTTATCAGTACCAAAGATTGCCTTCATCGCTTCAACTGCTTCATTCATCGATCGATCTCCCTTGAACAGATTATTCCAGTTTTTCATCAAGAATGGACCCAGATTCTGACTCCAAGCGTTGGGCACTTAAGAGGGATTATAAACCTGTGGAGAATCAAGGCAAAACGAAAGACCAGGGCGCGCCTGGTCTATGTGTGCTTCTTTTAATTAATCAGGAAGAAGTACTGAAAGTATCAGTGGCGGATCTTGACTGGTGCCACGCGCAATTCATCGGAGGCGTTGATCAACAGCCCGATCATTTCATGACAGGCTATGCGAAGATGTACCAGCACCGCTTCTTCGCGCATGCTGATCCAATGGTCTAACCGCATTCCTTCCAGGACGAGGCGTTCTGCCCGTTGGACACATTGCAGCGCTGCGGAAAACACCAGCAGCGCTTGACCCGTTCCATGCGTCGGGGTATCGAGAAGCTTATTGGCACGATCCATTAAGGTTACGAGTGCGAGATCGCGTCCTTCGGTGAGGTCGCGACTCTCACCCTTTACCCAGTATATGAGTTGACGTAAGCGTGATTCCTTTGGCCATGTCTTCATCACAAACCTACCCTTCCTACCCGGCACCGCCCCACCCCTTATTTCCTCTGAACTCATTATCCATCACAACCCCACACGGGAAGCTTTCAAAGTACTTTCAAATCTTCTTTTCTGGGAGGGGGGATTCTATCGCCCATTCATGGCTGGAAGGAGATTCTCATCGAACCCTAAGGAAATTAATTGGGTTGTCGCGGAGATGCGCCTTAGCGCGGGAAAGGAAGATTACCGCTCCAGGGAAGCTAGTAGCTGCACAAGAGAGCTCATATCCATGGCTTCAAACAATCCACTCCCCATGATTAAGATATCTGCCCCAGCCCTAACCAGATCAGCAGCATTTTCCTGCTTTACGCCACCGTCGATTCCAATCGGTAAATCCGGGGCTACGCTATCACGCACACCGGCAACACCTTCTAGCCACGCAAGGGTTCCTTCCTTAATAGCCTGACCGCCAAAACCAGGCCGCACCCCTAGAAGCAAGAGCATATCGAGCTGATCAAAATAGGGAACCACCGGCTCCACCGGTGAAAGGGAGGTTAATCCAATCCCTGCTCGCGCACCTCTTGAGCGAATGCCTTCAAGGCTGGCTGTTGGGTTCGGGCAGGTCTCCCACTGGACAATGATCATATCCGTAGGGAAAGACTCGAAGGTGCTCAAGAGATCATCTGGATTGGCGACTTCGAGATGAACCTCGAAGGGCAGTTCGGTGAGTGGGGCGAGCGCCTCGAGATGATATGGAGCTAGGGCAAGATTGGGCACGTAGTGCCCATCCATGAAATCAACATGGAAGCTATCGACCCCAGCTGTTTGGGCGCGCACAACCTCCTCAGCCATCCGGGCAAAATCAGCCCCCAGGAGTGAAGCGCTAACTTTCGCCATTTTCGCTCCAGATTAGCTTGGTGAGCCAGGCGATATTTCGCCCAAGGTCTTCTACCGTGCGCATGCCCTCTTCGTCCTGGCGTACCTCCCCCTCTTTCCTTCCAATTGCAATCGACCAATAACTTGATCCGGGGACGATAATCTCATTAATGTAAAACCACTGCAGGAGCTGCACGAAGGTGAAGTTGTGACCAGCCCGTCTGGAAACGGAGATTGGGCTTCCGACTTTACGCCCAAAACGATTGCCATGCCTATGCGCGATGAAGCCGGCTCGATCCAGTAAAGCCTTGATCTCGGGTGGAGCTGATCCAAAATAGGTCGGCGCGCTGACGATGATGGCCTGTGATTCAATCATTTTGTCGTAAATTGGCATTAAATCATCTTCAATCGAGCAGGTCTCTTCTAGCTTGCATACGCCACAATCTGTACAACCAGCCAGGTTTAACCCCGCGATATGCACGCATTCTGTTTGAATGCCCTGCCCTGCAACAACATCCAGGCAAGCTTGGGCTAAAACGTGGCTGTTCCCATTAAGGCGGGGACTACCGACAATGGCCAGAGCTTTCATGAGAATGCTCCCTTAAAGAAATTCCGAGTGAATGACCTGATGGATATGCTCTGCTGCTGCTGACGGATCCTCCTGCGCTGTGATGCCCCGGCCAACCACAACGGCGTGAAGCGGTACCTCGCAAAACATCGGCAAATTGCGTGCATTTATCCCTCCAGCGATCATAACTTCGATGCCCATCGAATGGATATGATTCAATGTAGCACAGTCATGCTCACTCCAGGTCGCGCCGCTGGTTACTTCTTCGTCAATACTGCGGTGGACCAGAACAATATCTATCCCATGTGGCTCGAGTTCCAAGCAGCGTGCCTTGACATCGCGAATCCCCGTAAGGTCCACAACACAGCTACGACCATATTCCACCGCTACACGCTGTACTTCTTTAATCGTTGCATCGGTCGTAACACCCGAAGCGACCGTGTAATCAGCACCCGCTTTAAAAGCCAACTCAGCTTCAAACGCGCCAACGTCGGTGGACTTCATGTCGGCATAAATCAGCTTATCGGGAAATTCACTTCTCAATATTCGCACAATTTCAAGCCCCACCGACTTGATCAAAGGTGTTCCAGCCTCCAGGATATCTACCCACGGAGAGACTGCTCTGGCCACAACCAGAGCTGGTTCGATTTCAGCGAAATCCAAGGCGACCTGTAGCTTACACGTCATGCAAACCTCCGTTAACTGACGAGTTGACACACATATGCGATGCTACCTTTGTGAGAAATTGAAGTCAAGCCATGGGCTTTAATTTTAAGAATGTCAGGAGGCTTGGCCAAGGATGAGATGACATCTGGCTCCAGGATAAATCTTGTGCTATACATCAAGCATCGAGATAATGGGAGCTCTCGGACATTTCATGGCAAGCATCACCATTAAAGATACCTGTTATGGCAGTGATTCTGGGAGTTTGCCATGCCCGCTCCAGATGTCCAATCGGGATTAAAGGATATCTGAGACAACATCGCTGGAGAAAAGGTTTGAATCCGGTTGAAGAACGGCTTTCAGTTCTAGCGATCGCCAAAATGATCGACCATGACTTGTTGCGTCCCGATCTCACAGATCGAGAGTTGCAGGCGGGCTTGGATCTCTCTATCGCCCATCATGTCGCCAGCGCCTGCGTCAGGCCATCCGATGCCCGGGAAGCAAGACTTCGCCTCAATAACACAGATGTCCAGCTCTCTGTTGTGGTCGGGTTCCCCCACGGTTCGAATGCCTGTGAGACCAAGCTATTTGAGACCAAGCTGGCCATGGACTCGGGTGCCGATGAGATTGAGGTGGTTATCAATATTGGAAGATGGAACTCGGGCGACCTGGCCTATGTTGAGCGCGAGCTGCGGTCAGTCATCGAAGAAGTGACGGCGCGTGCAGGTATATTCAAGGTCATTCTTGAGAACCACTACCTAGATCGTGCTGGGATCAAAGCAGCGTGCAAAGTGTGTGAGCGTGTGGGCGCTGATTTTGTAGTGAATGCCACCGGATACGCTGCCGGAAATGTATCGCTTGAAGAGGTTGAGACCATACGAAACAGCGTTAGCCCGGAAATGGGGGTAAAAGTAGCCGGGGGTGTAAATTCCCTGGACCAACTGCTCAGGTACCGCCAGATGGGCGTTAACCGCATTGGGACTGTCGCCACCAATCAAATCCTTAACCAGGCAATTAGCCGTTTCCGAACGTGAGACGTTCCCCCTTGTTACACACGACCCCCTACAAGGAGATCGATCAAATTTGCCCTTCATCCTGCAGGAAAGTATGCAGTTCAGGCATGGACCCGAATTGGCGATGCGCCTGGCTGAAATCTTCGCCCCCTAGATCAGGGTTAGGAATTGCATAACAGGTCATCCCGGCCTGGACAGCCGCCTGCACGCCAGTAGGAGAATCTTCGAGAGCCAGACTCTCGCCGGGTTGTGAAGCCAGAAGCCTGAGTGCCCTCAGGTAGACATCTGGTGCTGGTTTACCGGCATGGACTTGATCAGAACTCACCACACATTCCATATATGAACGTAGCTGGATAGCCTCCAAAACCCGCTCCAGGTATTGGGATGGACTATTAGAGGCGACACCCAAACAGATATTCTTTCCAACTAGCTCCTGGATCAGATCTTCCAACCCATCAACCGGCTTGGCTTCCTGAGACATTGCCACCGTGCGCTGCTGCCAGTAGGTTCGCTTGAGCTCATCAGGTGAAACCGAGATACCAAGCTGTTGCTGGACAATCCGTGCTGCCGCATCAGGAGATTTTCCTATGATGAGCAAGTTGAGCGCGTCTTCCATGTCCCCACCAAAATCAGCCGTAACTTGTTTCCAAACCCGCAGTGCGATGCTCTCGCTCTCTATCATTAAGCCGTCACAATCGAAGACTACAGCCTCAAACTTCATTCCACCTCACTTTCCAAGTGCGGAAAAAACAATGATACTAGCGAATCCTGGGCTTGGGCTCAACAACTTGAGGTCCATTTGAATCGATCAGACTCCATCCAGCTGCTGCGTACCTGTCTCATAGACAGTTTCTTCCGAGATACCTACCAGGCCGTCATCGCCACCCTTGAGGCGAAAGACCTCGAGGTTTGTATAACGGATGGGCAGACATGTTGCGGACAACCTGCCTACAACGCTGGCTTCTGGAATCAAGCACGCCTGATGGCACAGCATACCATCCTTACATTTGAAGCTCGTCCTGGTCCGGTTGTCATCCCCTCCGGTTCCTGTGCCCATATGATCAAGCATGGCTATCCAACGATTTTCCGTGAAGACACGGATTGGTTGATACGAGCAAATAAGCTGGCAGAACGCACATACGAATGGAGTGAGTTCCTTGTCGAAGTCTGTGGTGTCCAGGGTTTCCAATCGTCTTTCAAGGGGAGGATCGGCTACCATGCCTCTTGCCACCTCATCCGAGGTCTGGGGGTGAAGCAAGCCCCTCTGCTGATCCTCGGCAATTCGTTTCCTGAAACGCAAGTTCACGTTCTGGCGCAGGATTGCTGTGGCTTCGGTGGGGTCTTCTCTGTCGAGCAGCCCGAATTATCAACCGCTATTCTCGACCGAAAGATCGAAGAACTGCATGCCAACGCGATAGAGATTGTCGTAGGCTGTGATGTCAGCTGTCTTATGCAGATTGAAGGTCGCTTGCGCCGCACTGGCTCCAAGGTTCGCTGTGCCCACTTAGCCCAACTATTTGTCGATCAAGAGCCGACATTGACCTCATGAAGACATTCCGTAATCAAATCAGGCGTGCGCTAAAAGATTCCATACTGCAAGAAGCCTTACAAGCCTATGCACAGCAACGTCAGCTGGGCCGTGAGAAGGCTTTCGCATCACTTCTTCAATCAGATCAAGTACGGGAAATGGCCAGGACGATCCGGCTTGCGGCGATCCAAAACCTCGAGCCTTTACTTGAGCGATTCACCACCCAGTTAAAAGCAATCGGCGTCCAGGTTCACTACGCCAAGGACGCGCAGGAGGCCCAGGCGATCATCCAGCGGATCGCTTCTGCAAATCGGGCTTCTCTTATCGTCAAATCCAAATCCATGCTTAGCGAAGAAATTCGAATGAACCAGGCTTTGGAATATGAAGGCTTGAAGGTGGTAGAGACCGATCTCGGTGAGTACATCGTCCAACTACGCGGCGAGAACCCCTCGCATATCATTACTCCTGCGATGCATCTTAAGCGAGAGCAGGTTGCTGAAACATTCGCCGAACGTCTTGCCATCCCTTATTCAACCAACGTCCCCGACCTGACGCATGCTGCGCATCAAAGCCTCCGCGAGATGTTCATCAACGCAGAGATTGGGGTTTCGGGTGTCAATTTCGGAATCGCCGAATCCGGGACGCTCTGTATCGTTACCAATGAAGGCAATGGCCGCATGGTCACGACACTTCCGCGAGTCCATATCGCTTTAATGGGGATCGAACGCCTGCTACCGAAACTCGTAGATTTATCTCCGCTGCTCCAGCTTCTACCGCGATCCGCAACCGGACAAAAGCTGACCAGCTACATCTCCCTTCTGCATGGCCCGCGCCAAGGCGGGGATTTCGATGGATCGGAAGAGCGCCATATCATCCTCATCGATAATGGCCGGAGAGCATTGCGGCAAAGCAATCTCCAAGAAGCGCTGCTCTGTATCCGCTGCGGAGCTTGCTTAAATGTCTGCCCGGTCTTCCAGGGAATTGGAGGGCACGCCTATGCCAGTCCATACCCCGGTCCAATTGGCGCAGTTATCTCTCCGGGATTTTGGGGGATGGAAGCCTATGGACACCTGGCAAAAGCGTCAACGCTATGCGGAATGTGTCAGGAAGTATGCCCAGTAGATATTAATTTACCCAGTATGCTGCTCGAGGTTCGCCAGGAAAGTCAGGCTCAGATCTCACGTAACCTTACCCAGTCTTTCTTCCTGCGAGTGTATACCTGGATTATGACCTCCCCGAGACGATATTCCTGGGCCACGAATCTCGCTGCAGCGGTCTCGCACATCTTGCCACAAAAAAGCGGTTGGATCCGCTGGGCCCCTCCTCCCTTCAGCGCATGGACAAAGACCCGCGATCTCCCGCGCTTCAATAAACCCAATAAATCGCTGGGTGAATTTTCTGCAAAACTGCTATCAGCCGAGCCGGCAAGTCACATAGATGAAGCCCAGAAAGGGCATCCTGAGAAAGCCAAACCGAACCATCTGAATCGTATTGATCTCTGGCTGAGACATAATGAGGAAGTGGATAGCGAGGTCGTAATCTGTGATGAGTCAAACCTGGTAACGCGCCTGATCGAATTCGTATTTAAGATGCAGACGGACGAGATCTTGCTTTCCCCGGAGGTGGCGCAGGTTTATCCGGAGTTGAGCTCGGCTTTGAATCGGGAGCAAATACACCTTATTAACCCCTACGTTCCCTTGAAGGCCGAAGCCGAAGTACGCACAGCGCTTCTGCGTTCTTTCGATAAAGTGTCCTTAGGAATCACCACAGCCAACGCAGGTCTGGCCGAAACGGGTAGCATCATCCTCACGCAAGCCAACGTCCCATCAAACCTTGCCTCGCTACTACCGCACACTCACCTTGCCATTCTCAGGGCCGAAGACATCTATAACGACATGGCGCATTGGTTGGGCACCTCACCCCCCAAGAACACGGAGGGCACTACCGTGATTCTTTCCGGTCCCTCTCGTACTGCCGATATAGAAATGACGCTAACGATCGGGGTACATGGACCCGGCAGGTTGATGGTTTTCTTGGTTGTCTAGGACAAGATCGATTTCAGGCTGCGAGATTATGCCCTGGCCTTCCTGACCTGCTCTACCTTGATGGGGTCCATCTTTGAATCGAAGCGATGACGGATTTCCCGCTGGGGGAAGGGAACTTCAATCTTCTCACGTCGCAGCGCATCATACATGGCGGTATTTACCCGATCGAACATACGACGTGTGTCCTCATAGGATTCCAGCCACCACCGCACTCGGAAAATTAAGGCTGAATCTCCAAATTCCAGGAAAAGCGCTTCCACCGGTCGATCCTTTAACACCCCTTCAACACCTTCTACAGCTTCGATCAGGGTCTTGCGAGCATGCTCGATCTCAGTTCCGTAGCCAATGCCAACATGGATTTGTATACGATACTGGGTATCGGGATAAGAGTGGTTGACGATCAAACTCTTCCCGATGACTGAGTTGGGGATGATAACCATACGGTTATCACGCGTGCGAATGCGCGTGCTTCGCAAGCCTATGTCAACGACATCTCCCCAGGTATCAAGATCTTGTACTTCAATACGATCGCCAATTCGAAAGGGTCGATCAAAAACGATGACCAGTCCAGAGATAGTATCCGCTAAGGTTTCCTGTGCAGCCAGGGCAATGGCAAGAGATCCGACCCCCAGGGTGGTTACCAGGGCGGTGACATCGATCTTGAAATGGCTGAGCAGAATAATCGTCCCAATCATCATTAAGACGATAAGGACCATTCTGCGGAAGAAGGGAAGCAGCTGCTCATCCAGGTTGGTATCAGTTTGGGGTGCGATGTAATCTGTGTACCAGTGGCCAAATGCGTTGACAATCCGCGCTAAGGAGATGAAGATCGCAATCACATAGAGGACATAGAACACCTCACCGATGGGATCTTCCCAGTTCGTCGGGATGAAGTCGATGCGCATAATTCCGATCTCGAAGGCATAAATCACAGCCAGGATATACAACGAGGGGTGGAGGGCACCAACAAGATAATCATCCAGGGTTGAACGCGTACGTCGTGTGATAAAAGGGAGCAGGCGGTGTACGATCAGGCGGATCAGCCAACTGCCCAGAATAATGGTCCCGATGATGATCCCCGCAGAGATACCAATATCGATCCACTGCTCGGTCGTTAATCCCAGTATCAGCATGTGACGCTCTCCTCTTTGCTTTACACCTGTGCAGGTTTCGTTGCAAAATATCAGAATATTGATTCTATGCGCAGGTATGATCTTAGCCTGCGATACGCTCATCGTTCACGAAAGCATGGCTACTAATCCTAGCCTGAGTAGCCCCTGTGATCAAACCTAAACCTAATCGAGGTACCACATGAGATTACTTTTACTTGCCGGGGACTACAGTGTCTGCCTGCTCGATCCAGAGCAGCACGTGCCAGCCTGGGCCTCTGGGGACGATTTTTTCTCGATTACACACGCAGAGGATGAGCTCTCGATCGTGTGTCCAACCGCTTGGGTGCCAGATGATATTCAAAGTGAGCCAGGCTGGAAGGGGCTCAAGGTTGAAGGACCCTTGGCTTTTGATCTTATTGGTATCCTCTCTGGATTATTGCTCCCGCTTGCCGAGGCCCAAATCCCAGTATTCGTCCTATCGACGTATCAGACCGATTACATCTTTCTCCAAGAAGAATATCTGCCCCGAGCAATTAGTTGCCTTGAAAGCGACGGTCATCAATTGACTGGATCAAGCGCAACAAGATAGCCTCAAATTATAGTGTGGAGCAACCTGCGCGCATCCTTTCAGGCTCCCTTCCACATGGATGACCACCCACCGCCCTTCAGCCGGTTTTAATTGGGTGCTGATAAAACTCCAATATGGCACTTCACAAACAGGGTCTGGCCCGCTAGTTTGTTCCAAGTCTCCTCAATGCCTGGCGCGGTGACATCATGCGGGAAATCATAGCAACCATGAAACCAGCGGCTGTGATCGCCGCCAATAAGACTTTGGTCGGGTCCGGGACTGTCTCCACCTCCCCATGAGGATGGCGAACTCTTACTGCAGCAGGCGTCAGCCATCGCAATTGGAAGGGGAAGCCGGGCAGTTTCAACTCTACCTTACGTGTAATCGGTGATAACTCATGAGCCCCGGCCTTGATAGCTTCATCAAACAATCGAGTTTGAGAAAAGCTTCTGTCCATTTATTGTGAATCGCCTTCCGTTGATTCGCTTTCTGACGTCCAGCGCTGGATCCAGCTCTCCAACTCTTGATTGAGGGACTGAAGCACATTGACGGTTTCTTGACGCAATTTCGATGCCACTTCACCACTGCGTATTTGCTCGGCAAGTTCATCCACCTCAGAACTCACCTGTTGAACCGTTTCGTTTTGCTGCAGATCATCAGCGACCTTGCCTAACGCATTACCAACCTCATTTAAACCTCTTTGAATTTCCTCACTTAACTTTTTGCGCTCATCGCTGCCCCATGCACCCTGCACGGCGTTACGTATGTTCTTGCCTAAATTTTCGAACTCCTGCTCCAGACTTGTACTGGCCTTCGGTTCCTCGCTCATGTTTTATGCTCCTTCCCCGTGTTTTGAACTATCACTCAAGATTTTGATCTCGACTCAATGCAGTATACTCCAGCCATGCTCCTTGGCGCAGCGAGGAACCCCGACTGAAACCTATACAGGATGAGATAGGGAATGGATTCCAGGTATGCACAATTTGATGATCCTCCCTAATTTACCAATTCGTACATTCGCAACGAACGATGAAGCCCTGCGCTGTGAGAAATAATGCAGTAACCTTAAGCTTCCTAGCGCACTTTCAAAGGATAGCTGGATATGCGAATAATCGCGGTTGAGAGCGTGGATCGAAAAGCAGTGAAAGATTTTCTCGAGCTTCCATTCCAGATCTACCAGGATTCGCCGCAGTGGGTCCCACCTTTTGCACATGAGGCACGTCGGCAGCTTCATCGGGGTAAAAACCCTTATTTTGACCACTCGGAAGCCCTCTTCTTGCTTGCATACAACGATGTTGACCAACCTATTGGAAGGTTAGCGATCCTCGATAATCAAAACTATAACGAGTTCCATCTAGCCAAGACGGCCTTTTTCTTCCTCTTTGAGAGTCAAAATCAGTTGGAAATCGCCCAAGCTCTCTTTCAGCGGGGCTTTGAATGGGCACGGGAACGTGGATTGAACCACATCATGGGGCCCAAGGGATTTACAGCGCTTGATGGACAGGGTTTACTGATCGAAGGCTTTGAACACCGACCTGCATTTGGTGTGCCCTACAATCCACCCTATTACCCCCAGCTCATCGAAGCGGTTGGATTCAAAACCCAGCGCGATCTACTCTCCGGCCTGCTAGATAGATCGCTCAATCTGCCTGAAAGAGTGCATGCAGTAGCCAAGAAGGTCGCTCAGCGTCGAGGCCTAGTCGTAACCAATTACACACGCCGCAGTCAACTACGTGCCATTGTCCCAAAGATCAAAGATCTCTATAACGCTGCACTTGCTACCATGCCTGGTAACGTGCCGCTAACCGATGCCGAGGCACAAGCGATCGCTAATCAAATACTATGGTTCGCAGACCCCAAGCTCATCAAAATCGTCTTGAAGAATGACGAACCGGTCGGATTTGTTTTCTCCTACCCAGACATTTCCGCAGCAGTTCAGCGGACAGGCGGTAGGCTCTTTCCTTTCGGATGGTTCCATCTCCTGCGAGAACTTCGACGTACGGAGTGGGTAACTTTGAACGGCGCTGGCATAATTGAGGAGCAACAAGGCTTGGGCAGCATCGCTCTGCTCTTCAGCCAGCTAGCGCAGGATTTGATCGTAAGTCGCTTTAACTTCGGTGATATGGTTCAAATTCGTTCGGATAATGAAAAGATGCTACGCGAGGTGGAGAAAATCGGATTGAGATTTTACAAGCGCCACCGCCTGTATGAACGACCTCTCTGAAGCTTTTCAACCACTGATCTATTCATTGCTCCAACTAACCATAAAGTCACGTATCCCTTCAACATCCTTCAATCCTGTATCCTATGATTCTTGATGGGCTTTTGCATTCGATGGCAGTGCGGAGTGATGCCTGCTCGTGCACGCTGTCTCTCGAAAAATTAAGGGGTGGCGCGGGAAGCTAAATTTGTGGGCAAACTCTAGCTTTACTCGATCTGCGCGAACTGTTTAATAATCTGGGCGATTTGCACCGCCGCCTGAGGGTTCGCGATTCGCTTACAGGCTTCTCCCGCCTGGTTGCGCGCTTCAGGATGGGTAAGCCACCAATGCACAGCTTCGGCCGTTTTCTGCGGGCCTGGCGCCCATAAACCCACGCCCGCTTCGACGACATAATCGATGTTGCCGGTTTCCTGGCCGGGTAAATGGCTGTATAGCACCATTGGGAGGTGGGCATTAATCGCTTCGGTGACTGTACCAGGACCTGCTTTGGTCACCAGCAAGGAGGCCGCTCGCATGAAGGACGGCATGCGCCGTTCGAAGCCGTAGATAAAGGTCGGATGTGACCAGCTGCGCGCTTCAAGCTTGGTTTTCAGCTCTTCGTTCCGCCCCGTAATCACAGCTATGGCCAGTTTCAGGTCGAGATCGTTAATACGGCAAGCCGTCTCCTCTAACGGTCCCATCCCTTCTCCACCCCCAACTACAAGGACAACAGGCAGGTCCTCGGGCCAGCCGAGATCAGCTTTCAATTGAACCCGGTCACCAACCGGTTCACAAAATTCTAAGGCAACGGGAAGCCCAACGACCCGGATCTGCTCATCGGAAAGACCATGTTCCTGCGCCCGTTTTGCAGCCTGCTCTGTCGGCACAATACAGAGATCAACTTTAGGGTGGTACCAGAGCGAATGGGCAGTTACCAGATCCGTGACAACGGTGACAAAGGAGGGACGACTCTCACCCGCCGCCCGAAGAACCGGTGCGTTAAATAGCGGATGAACCGAGACAATACAATCGGCGACATGCTCCTGGAGCAGACGTTTCGTTGCTCGCCGTACATAAGGCCAAAAGGCCATTTCGAGGAAGGCGGCTTGAGGACCATCTGATAGCATGTATCCCAGCCCCCATAACTGAGGATGGCGGACCATATCCGGGTAGAGATCGGGCATGCGGTCAAAAGGGGGTGGAGCATACTCTTTAAAAACATCGATCATTTGCGCATCAATGCTCGCAGCGTAATCCCCTTCTAGCGCCTGGATGATCGCCTCGGCAGCGCTGCGATGTCCACCGCCTGTATCGGAGAACAAGAAGAGGACCCGGGCCCTGTCTTCTGATTGCATCACTCCATCTGTCCTCAAAATACTAGATACATTCCCGTAGGGCTGCCAGCAGCAAGGTGACATTCTCACGCGAGGAGGAATAACCCATTAACCCAATGCGCCAGACCTGTCCCTTTAATTCACCTAAACCCCCGGCAATCTCGATGTTGTACTCCTGCAATAACCTCTTTCGCACACTGGCCTCATCAATGCCCTTGGGCACGCGCACGGTCGTTAAGGTTGGCAGCCGATATTCTTTGACGACATGTAGTTCCAAACCCAGCGTCTGTATCCCCTCCCATAGCAGCTCGGCGTTGCGTCGGTGACGCTCCCAGCGGGCAGATAAACCCTCCTCTACAACAATTCGTAAGCCTTCATAAAGTGCGTAATTCGAACTGATCGGCGCGGTGTGATGATAAGTCCGCTCTTTGCCCCAGTACTTCTCGATCATGCTCAGATCAAGATACCAGTTCGCTACTTTTTGTTTTCGGCTTCTCAAGGCTTCGACTGCCCTGGAGCTTAACGTAAGCGGTCCCAAACCTGGCGGACAGCTCAAGCATTTCTGTGTTCCGCTATAGCAGATATCGATGCCAACAGCATCCACACCTACAGAGATGCCGCCTAAAGAGGTCACGGCATCCACGAGAAATAACCCGCCTTGATCGTGTACGACTTTGGCGATCTCCCCAAGTGGCTGTAATGCGCCGGTCGAGGTTTCGGCATGCACGATACCGACCACCTTCGCTGGCGTCTTCTTCAGGGCGGCTTCAACCTCATCGGGTGTAAAAACTTCTCCCCAAGGACGTTGGATGGACCGAACCCGGCCGCCATAGCGCTCGGCCATATCCACCAGGCGCCCCCCGAAGTAGCCGTTAGTGCAGATCAGCACCTCATCTCCCGGCTCGACCATATTCGCAACGGCAGCCTCCATGGCAGCACTACCGGTTCCAGATATGGGGACCGTGAGTTGATTTTCTGTCTCAAACACATAGCGCAATAGGGCTTGAGTCTGCTCCATGATCTCGAGGAAGTAAGGATCCAGGTGACCAACAAGCGGACTGGCCATCGCCCGCAAGACTCGTGGGTGGACCATGCTTGGACCAGGGCCAAGAAGAAAGCGTGTAGGATTTTGTAGTTCTGGTAAATGTTCAAAGGGAATCGATGTTGACATAAAAAACCTTCCACTCTAGAGGCTGAATCGCTCGGCTAATTCTATACTAGATCATGGGCACTGTCTTCTTCATCAAAGAGTTATTCCTTTAAATGCCCCTCGATGAGGGTTAGGTGCCACAAGGAAGACCACTTCGGTAGCTAGTCCGAGGTGGTGTACTGGCAATAGGACGGGATTCTAGGATAAACAACTTGCGGAAAACGTGAAGTCTCAGTTTTCGGGCTACGGACTACACTCAATCGTAGAATTCGAAGGTAGACAATATGGTCTCATAGCGCTCGCGAAGTTCTGGTACATCTACGTCGATCATCATGATCTGGATCAATTTCCCATTCTTGAGCACGAATATATTCTCGGCGGAGTTAGCCTGCGGAGAGCCAGGCGAATAGATGCGCACAGCTGGCCAACCACCGAGAGTCATATTTGATTCATCGGGTATATCCTCAGATAAGTAAGACCAATTGTCCTTAAACCATGGGATCCATTCTTCACTTTCAGGCGGGTTGAACGCCGGCGTATCATATTGCGACACCGTAAAGGTCAACATCGTAAACTCTTCGCCTTGCATGCTGAAGAGCGATTGCATTAATACGCTCAAGGGATCCTCGGCATCCAGAAAACAAAGGCATTCGAGCGGTTGCTCTTCAGGGGGATCTTTCTTACATTCAGCACCCATTGGGCCAAAAGAACATTCTGCGGGATACCTAAAAGAATATCCCAATTCAGTGTTGACATACTCCTGCCAATCAGCAGCCGGATCTGAAGTAGGCGGAAGAGGGGTCATGGTTGAAGGAGCCATGGCATCTGCAGCCAAAACTTCAATTGGGGTCGGCGGCGTATCGGTCGTTGCGCAAGCTGTTAATATGAGCATTACCATAATTCCAACAATGTTTTTCTTCATTTCAATAGCCTTTTTTTTAATGTTCTTTGATAGGTTTTGCCACCATCAATCGATAAACTCGAAGGTCTCCAGGATTTGTAAGAGCATACCCTTGGACTTCATCAGGTAATCCTCATAGGTTGCATCCTGACGTGGAACAGCCCCGTATTCAATGCGTGTCCCATTGGGCAAATTAACAACCATCGTCTCGTTATGCATGGCAAGCATTTCGCCCTCCCCCTTTACCTCCATGCCAGAGGCTGTTAAAGTCATGCCCGCAATCGTGATCTGCTCCTCTTTCGGGATGATCTCAGCCACGCCAACACCGGTTCGACCACAGATAGCATATCTGGCAACGACATTTTCAGGCGCGGATATGTAGATGTATCCCAGGGAGTATTTAATCCCCACACACAGGTTATTTCCAAAGGTCTTCTCCAGATAAGCAAGGTAAGTATCCAACGTTACACCTTCGGGCAACCCGCCGATGGGCAGTCCATTTTCATCCGCCTGGAAACCTTGCGGGCCAATTTCCTCGAGCTCTGCTGTGGGAGGATATTGGAAGATGTAGCCATGACGTGAGTTCTCATAGGTATTCCAACCTTGATCCGGCTCATCCCAACTCGGCGCGGGTGGGAGTGCGCCACTTGGGACATCCACGGGCTCATAGCGTTCAACCTGGATCTGCGTGCCATTCCAATCGGGAAGACCGGCGACAATATCGCCCCAGATCCGGATCACTTCCCCGGTATCGCGCAGCGCCTCAAGCTCCCGGCGCAGTGAATCATCCAAAGCCCATATCCCAGACTGCACGGGGAAATCACCTACCAGCGCAAAATAGTCATCCCCTCCCGAGCGAGGTCCGGGGGGCTTTTGTAAATCACTCCTTCCCAGCCCGCGATTGCTTGCGGCTCGGTAATTTCCGTCCCTTGGCGGAGGCGCTCAACAACAAGACGGCAGTTGTTGAAATCTAAAACACCACAAGATAGTGTGCCCCATACATGGACATAATCAGCGTCAGACGCAGCAAGAAGGGCTATCATCGATTCAAGCTCTTCGTCAGCAGCTTCTAGGCCCACTGCTCCCGTGCCTTCCGGGATCATAATGAAGTAATCATCGGGTCCAGCCCCTTCCACCAATGTTTCAAATCGGCCTGCCCAGGCAGTAACACGAATATCCTCAACCGGTTCAATCAAATCAGAAACATTGCCTTGGGCGTCAACCTGACCTTGCCAATGAAATCCGGAAGTCGAGTTAAAAAGTTCAAGCGCATAAATCGTTTCCTCGGGCAATACGATCGGGAAGGTGATCACGACTGTCCATCCCAGGCTTTCAAACCGGAAGGTGCTCGCCCCCACCAACCCATCGCTGGGCATCTGGGTCAGGGTCCAAACGGTGTCGCCGGGAGGTATCGACTCCCCATAGATTTCACGCAGGTAAAACAAGGCTGTGTCGCGCGCAACCAGGACTTCGACCGGCGCCACCTGGGCTGCGGGAATATCTGCACCAGCAACATCATTTTCTATTTGAACTTGGAATGAGCCACACGCGCTCAAAATTGAAAAACCGAAGGCCGTGAGGAATGTTTGGAAGCGTATTTGGGTGATGGGTTTGGCTGTCCTCATGGGATTCTCCTAAGTGCAATGAGCAAAGGAATTTATCATTCCAATGTCATTTTTTTCCTGCACGAAGGATAGTATACAGGTGTAACGTATAGATTACACAAGGGGATCAGAATGGATGCTTCGAGTTACCGTTTGGCAACCTCCGCTGTGGGGATTTGGATGCTGAAGACAGATCCCTGGCCTGCACGGCTACGAACTGTCACCTTTCCGTTATGGCGCTTAACGATTGCCCGCACTAAAGCCAGCCCCAGTCCACTTCCCGGGACACCGCGAGCGCTTTCGCCCCTGTAAAGATCGTCCCAAACTTGAGGTAGCTCAACCTCGGGGATCCCAGGGCCGGTATCAGCTACTTCGATAATGACCTGTGCGCTATCTTCATATGCCCGCAGCTCGATCGTATCACCCGGATGTGTAAATTTCAGGGCATTGTCAATCAAGTTATGGACCGCCAAAAAAAGCAGGTCACGATCCGCCAGGACAGGAGGTAGCGGCCAGGGTGCTTGCGGGATAGAAAGGTTCCACACTCTTTGCTGCGCCTCAGGCATCTCCTGGATGTAACTGTAATTTTCTTGCAGCACCTTGCCGGTTTCGACTGGTTCTAATTCAATTGCCCGTGTTTCCAGATCTGCTAGTTTACGCAAATCCCCTACCAGGGTACGCATGCGCCCCATTTGTGTCTCGATACTAAGAATGGACTGCTCTTGATCCCCGGCTTCCTCTGCGTTGCGAAGATTGGCCATCGCGGCAAGGATTGCCGTAAGGGGGTTTTTCAGCTCGTGATCCAGACGACTCAGAAAGCGGCGTCGTTCCTGCGCGCTTTGTACCAAGCTCTGCACGTGCCGGCGTTCCACCCAATCATTGATCAGTAAACCTACTGCTGCGATTACGCTCAAGAAAAGGCCAAGAACGAAAGCGAAGACACTTAGATCCATGCGCAAGACGAGCATGGGATTAGCGAGATTGCTCTGATTGTAGGCGATACTGATGATAAAGCCGAGAATGGCTGGAGCAAGGATGGGGAGCCAACGCAGGATCATTCGCGCCCCTCCACGATTCCACTGAAACGATAGCCCTGGCCCGGAATGGTCTCGATAAAGGTCGGCTCTGAAGCATCATCTTTCAGCATCCGTCGCAACTCGGCAATGCGCGTGTCGACCGCCCTCGTCCCGACCGGATAATCCCACCCCCAGACCACATCCAGCAAGCGATCGCGCGAAACCAGTTCGTCAGGATGCGTCATCAGATACTCGAGCAATGAGAAAGCCTTGGGTGTAAGCATCACCTCTTCTTCGCCCAGGTGCACTCGCCGGGCTTTTCGGTCAAGCTTGAGATTACTACACACCAAATGCCAGGCTGCTGCCAACGGCGGTTGACCGGGCTTGGCACGGCGCAGTACCGCCCGAACCCGGGCGACGAGTTCGTGTGGGTCGAATGGTTTGTTGAGGTAATCATCGGCACCTTCTTCTAGCGCCATGGCTCGTTCGACGGCTTCCCCTACCTGGGTAAGCAACAGGATCGGGGTCCAGTTGCCCTCTGCGCGCAACCGGCGCAGCACTTCGCGTCCATCCAACCTCGGCATAAGCACATCGAGGATGATGGCATCCGGATGCTCAGAGTCGACCAGAGCAAGCGCCTGTTCGCCATCTTGCGCCACGATAACAGTGTAGCCTGAGCGTTCAAGGAACGGCGCCAGGTTTTCAGTGATCGCTTGTTCATCATCGACGAGCAATAGTTTTGATTCTGAACTCATCGCATCTATGCCTCCAGTGAAGGAAGAAAATTGCTTGTTTTAGCCGTGAAACCCAGATCCTAAATCTTATATATGGGCCCCGGATAACCTCACAAGTCCACTAAGTCTAGGTGAAACCAGAATGGATGCCAACGATTTAAATCTACTTCTCTCGGGGTGTGTGACCCTCGAAATAGGCTTTGGTATAGGGGTGAACGTCGGGCGATTTAGACAGGTCATTTATCGACCACCATCGAAAACTAGAGTGTTGGTCTGGCGGTAAACGATCCGGCAGAATTTCCAGTTGAAGGGCATGGGCCAAGACAACAAAATGGGTACCGAAGTCAGGATCTCCAAAGACATTTTCTTCATAGATGTGATCGAAGACACCTAGAAAACGCGTTGCGTGCGAGTTTGCATCAATACCAAGTTCTTCACCGATAACTCGCCCAAGCGCCTGCGCCAGTCTCTCCCCTTTATAGATACGCCCACCGGGCACAAACCACATGTCTTTGGCCGGGGCATTGGCGCGCTTTCCCAATAGGATCTGGCCGTCTTCATTGTTTACCAGCAAGTCGATCGATACGAGGGGAGCGTGGCGAATAAGATTCGCAAATTCTTTAGGCTCAAGTCGAAGCTCATTTTTCATAAGGGCAGATTATAGCCCATCCCTTTGCCATGGTGATCGCGTCGGGGTGATAGAATGCAATTGTTCTGAGTTGAAGGATCCTTTGATCCTCCACAAGTGAGCAGGAAAATGGCAAAACGAGTTGAAGTTCATACGCCCGCCCCTGAGATTGTCAACGTAGATTATCAAGGAAAGGACTTCAAGTTATCTGAATTAAGAGGAAAGAAAGTCCTACTCGTCTTTAATCGCGGTTTCTTGTGACCCTTCTGCCGCAGGCACATGTCGCAGTTGCGTCGAGAGTACCGGGCTTTTGTTGAACGGAATACGGAAGTAGTTGTCGTTGGCCCGGATACAAAGCAAGCATTTATAGATTACTTTACGGAGCACAGGCTGCCCTTTATCGGCATTCCTGACCCCAAGCACAGGATCCTGAAAACCTATGGACAGCAGGTCAAGCTTTTCAAACTGGGTCGCATGCCGGCCCAGGCGATCATTGATGAAGCAGGTATCGTGCGCTACATTCACTATGGCCATGAGATGAGTGATATCCCCAGTAATGACGAATTGCTGGCTTTGTTGGATGAGATCTAAACCGGACCTATAACGCTTGATTTCACAAGTGGGACAACAATTTAATCTTACACAGAGAACCTTTACGGGAAATAAGCTATGAGAAGGTATTTTCGGCAGACGATGACGCCAGCCATGTATCATGGTCACCAGGCGAAAGCCCCATTTTTTGAGGGTTGGTATTTTAAACTCATCAGTGCTGACGAATCCCACCGCTATGCCATTATCCCAGGCGTGATCCTTGGCGACCAAGCCCACGCTTTCATCCAGGTGCTGAACGGTTCTGATGGATCGTCGGCCTATCACAGCTTCCCGCTGGAGGAGTTTTGGGCTGCGAGAAATGAATTCGACATCCGGATCGGATCCAGTAGTTTTTCCTCCTCGCGCTTGAGCCTGGATGTGGAAGCCCTGGAAGGCTCGCTACGTGGAGAACTTCGCTTCAAGGATCCGATCCCCTGGCCGGTCAGCTGGCGCTCCCCTGGAATCATGGGCTGGTATGCCTGGGTGCCTGCCATGGAGTGCTATCACGGCGTGCTCTCCTTCGATCATTCGATCCATGGCAGTCTTCAAGTTGATGGCCAACGAATCAATTTTGAAGGGGGGCGGGGGTATATCGAGAAGGACTGGGGCAAATCTTTCCCTTCCGCCTGGGTTTGGTTCCAATCCAACCATTTCGATTCTCCCGGATCTTGCATCACAGCCTCAGTGGCTGTGATTCCATGGATGGGCAGCTCGTTCAATGGCTTCATCATCGGGCTTTGGCACGAAGGCGTGCTGTATCGCTTCGCCACGTATACCGGCGCCATTATCGAATCACTCGAAATTGCGCAGGACCACGTTCACTGGATACTCCGCGATTCTAAATACACTTTAGAGATGCACGCGCATAAAGCGAAGGGCGGCTTAATCCTCGGGCCTACGCGTGTAGACATGGGCAAGCGCGTCAACGAGACGCTACGAGCTACGGTGGATGTTCGTTTGAGGAGAATCGATGGTGCCGAAATCTTCAATGGCCGGGGAATGCATGCCGGCCTGGAAGTGCAGGGGGATATTGACAGGTTACGTTAATTGCCCGTAGGAGTGATCTATACCGGTTCGCTGTAGACTGTTCAGCGGATCATTATTATTGTTTCGCGCTCATAAGTGCAAAAACATTTCCATCCCACATCCAAACAGAACTCTCGTGGAAATCTCTGCCACCACTCAGAAGGATCTCGACCGACCCATTGCCGTCAACATCTTCGAAGCGAGCGCTGCCGTTATATAAGTGAACCGCTCCAAATTCTACGAACGCCAACCCGAGATCACCGCAGGGATGAAGGATCGCTCTGGGCAAGCGGCTCGTGAAGCCTTCACCATCCCACTCATAAACATACATTGACATGGTGCCATCGCGCGCATCGAGGAACATGGTCCTGATAACCAGCTCTGGGATCCCATTTGAATTTGGATCGATCCTATCTGGAGCAGGCGGGGACATGATATCCTGAGGACTTACCCTAAATAGCTCCTGATATTGACCTTGCTCGCCTCGATAGACAACGAAATACAACAAATGACCAATCAGCTCAGGAGCTCCGTCTCCGGTGAGATCCATCCATTCAAGCAGACGCTGTCGAGCCTCGGCAAACGTCCGTATTGCGTTATCAGGAGATCCTCCACGATTAAGGTAATTGAGAAGCTCCTAAACATCCATGAAGGGACCACTATTTACGACAGGGATTTCCAGATCTTCATTAGAGATTACCGGTGGACAATCCAGATTGGGATCTGGTGTAAATGTTGCCTGCTTGTCTACAAGCTGCGTTGATGTGGCAGAGCTTACCGGGCTGGTGATTTGCAAAGCAATCGCTGATGGAACCGCCGCTATCATTGATTCCTGCTCAGTGGCCAGGAGGGTGAACGTTGGAATAACAATCTCGATTTAAGCCGCTTACGTTAGGGTGAATACCTGAGGGATCTCCACAATTCGGGTTTCTTCCATCGCTTGAGCACACCCGGTGAAGATCAACATATTCATAAATAAAGTTAGAGATGTTGACCAGATTTTTTCATCCAGCCCTCCTTTCGATCCATCCCATCCTAAAATAAAAAGCCCCCAGTTTATGACTGGAGGCACTACCTCTCTACGTGGAATAACGTTAGGATTGATAGTGGCGACGATTGGATTCGAACCAACGGCCAAGGGCTTATGAGTCCCCTGCTCTACCACTGAGCTACGTCGCCATTTTGCCGCACATCGGCTGCATTCTACCCAAGAACCCAAGCTCGATCAAGGTTGAGCCAGTTATCTGGTCAGATTTTCAGAGCTTTCATTGTGGCTGCCCAGGTTTGTGCTCGTATACGACTTCGCCCTTGGCAAGCACCACAGTTTCGACATTATGAGTGGATGCTAACTCTTCAGCCAATCCACGCAAGAAATCATAGGTCGTGATGCCGGATTCTTCTTCCGGGCCTCCAAGTATGAGGCAATCGATCTCCAACTCTTCGATCACAGCACGCAGCACATCACCGAAATGTCCACGGCGAATCACGGCGCCCGCCTCCACTCCCTGCGCTTTGGCCCGCTCCTGCGCCATGGCGAGCATGAATCCACCCATTTCGTCCAGTTCTTCCTCAACATCAATGAGAACCGGTGATGAGACTCGGTCGAGGAAGCTGGTATCGGTCACATAAAGAAAGTCGAGTGCAGCCCCTCGCTCCTTGGCCATTGCAATGGCCGTATCTTGATTGATACAGCTTGCTTCACCACCGCGTGTTGGTGCCAGAATTTTGAACATCATTACCATCCTTTTCAGGCAAAAACCACAAACCGCAACAATAGCCAGATGAACCCCGCGGTCAAGGTTAGGTAAGTTACCGGTAGACCAACTTTCAGGAATTCTTTAAATGAAATGGGGGTGCCTGCCTGTGAAGTGATGCCCGCCGTTACCAGGTTGGCCTCTGCGCCAATTAACAAACCGTTGCCTCCCATTGCCGCACCCATTGAAAGGGCATAGTAGAGCACTTTGCTGCTCGCCCCCGGGATCGAACCAGAGAGGAACTCCACCACGGGAAGCATCGAGGCCGCAAGAGGGATGTTGGCAACAACTGTCGATAAAGTCCCCACCCCGATCACAATCAGGAAGATCCCCACAATCAGGCTCTCTCCCACCACCCGGCTCATCGCCACGGCGATCATACTGATCAACCCCACCTCCTGCACCGCCCCCACAACGATGAACAACGCCATGAAAAAGACCAGCGTCGTCCAGTCAACTGCTGTGATCATGGCATGAACGTCTGGCTTTAGCCAGACCAGGAGCAGCGTTGCCCCGATGAGTGCTGGCACAGCGGGGACAATATGGTAGCTCTCCCCAATAATAAACCCTACGAGCACCAGGATGAAAACCAGGCCCGATTTCCACAGCGCCTCGGGATCGCGCATGCGTGCGTTTTCTTCGAGCCTTTCATAAAGGGTCTCAGAGATACCAGGCGGATGCTTCCCCCATTCACTGCGATAGTGATACAAGACGTACCCAGCCATTAAAAGCAGGGCAAAGACAACGCCAACTGTTTGATTCTTCAGGAAATCCTGGAACCCAATCCCAGCGTACGCTCCAATGAGAATGTTGGTTGGTGTTCCAATAAGGGTGGTGATGCCGCCGACATTGGATGCCAACACTTCGGGAATTATCAGCGCCAGGGGGTTGATTCCTAACGCCAAACCAATCTGCAGGCTGATCGGCGTCATAAGCAGCATCGTCGTGAAGTTGTCCAGTAAAGCCGATGCAACGGCAGTGATCAACATCAGGATCAAGACCAACACCCAGGTTCGCCCCCGGCTCAAGCGGTAAGCCTGGAAAGCCGTCCACTGGAAGATCCCGGTTCGTTCGATGATAGCAATGATGATCATCATCGCCATCACGAGGAAGATCACCTCCCAGTTGATGTAGTCAAGCGCTCGCTCAAAAGTGAAGATGAAATAATCCGGATTGATCGATCCTGCGATGCTGCTGACCAGAAAGATAGCCGATAAGCCTGCCAGCGCCGCCGTGGTGCTGTGTAGCTTCTCAAAGGCGATCACCAGGAGTACACCCAGAAATACGATCGTTGCGATCCAGAACGCGGCAGACACCTCACGTTCAAGCTGAAGATGGCCGAGATCGATGGACCCGGATTGCTTTAAACTTTGAAGATCACCAGCCGTTAAGCGGATCGCGTCAGCATAAAAATGAAGCCGTTCAACTTCAATCGCCAAGGCACCTTCAGGAATTTGCGCGATGCGCAAGGACCACAACCCCTCTTCCGTCGTCTCCGTACGAACGAGAGCTTCTTCATCCCCTATGCGCACAAGTGATACCTCGGCTCCCGCTAGCGGTTGCCCCTGTGCATCCCGCACGCCTCCTGTCACGACGAACCCATCTGCCTGGGCTTGTGCTCGTTCTGGCTGGAATCTTTGGAGCACC
>JBFFQB010000048.1:0-23628 GCA_041573795.1 Anaerolineales bacterium | reverse complement strand
GTTGGAAAAGAACATCACGACCGGTTGTCCATCTCCCATGGCCGCACCGATGGCTGCGCCAACCGCCCGGAACAATGCCACCGTTAATACAATGATGAACGCTTCATTGGTGTATTGCTCATCATCGGCAACTTCGCGGTAAAGGCTTGCATCAAGTCGAATGGCTCGGACGATACGGTCTATCATCTTAGGTCTCCTTTGTTCTGATCGGATGTCGGGAGTGTACGCGACTCCCCCCGCTGCTTACTACCCTTGCTTAAATTTCACGAATAAATACTCGGTGGTTCTTATAAGGAACGCCCCCTAAATTCTCCAGATCGCTGCGCATCTGCACCGCACTCTCGGCTACCTGCGTCAGGTCAGCATGACGGAATCCGAATTCTTGTACTGTCTTCTCCATTTCTGAATACAACAAGGCGTTGCCGCCTCGACCGTGATACTCGGGCAAGACACCTGCTCCATTCAAGGCGATCCACTCCGTTCGGCGCATATCGAGCAGCATGTCTAGAATTCCAAAGGGAAACAGCCGGCCTTTACTACGCTGGATGGCGGCAGACACATCCGGGAAGCCAAACAGGAAGCCGACAACCTCCTCGCCGTGGGTGATGATCTTGATCAACTTGGGATTGGCGATTGTAAGGATCTCGCTGATGACGTACTCGATCTCGCGCTCCGTGAGGGGGTAGTATTCCCAGTTGTTGATGAATGCCTTGTTGTAGGTATGGCCAATACGCGGCGCCCATTGGAGCAGCTCGCGCTTGGTCTTGAAGCGCTTGACAGCCAAACCGCTGCGTTTTGCTGCCCGTTCAGCAATACGGTGGATGCGTGGATCCAGCTTGAACTTGGTCGCACTCAGATAGCAGGACACAAAGTCAACTTCCTTCCTGAAGCCCAATTTCTCCAAATAGGCCGGATAGTAGGGCGGGTTATAGTTCATCATCGTCATCGCGGGCCGAAACTCGTACCCCTCGACCAGCATGCCATATCCATCCAGAGGACCGAAACCCTTTGGCCCGACCAGTTGATCAAGGCCCCGCTCCTGTGCCCATGCAAACGCCCGCTCAAACAGCGCCGACGCGACCTCAACATCCTCAATGCATTCAAAGTAGTAAAACTGCGCTTGCTTTTTTTCGTGATAGCGATTGTAGGGTTTATTTTCAATCACGGCGATGCGACCGACGTCTTGCTGATTGCGTTCTGCGATAAAGAAGGCGGCCTCGGAGTGTTCATAAAATGGATGTTTATCAAAATCTAGGCGCGTCTTAATATCCATCCGGATCGGTGGAACCCATAATGGGTGGTTCTCGTAAAGCCGCAAGGCCAGGGCGATGAAGCGCTGAACATCCTCTTTTTGTTTTGTATTCACCGCATGCAGGTTGATCATGAACACCTCTAACCCTTTGCTTGCGGCATTGTAGCACCGTCGGAATCCATCTACAATCAGGACGATCCGGAGGTTCCCCGTCACCCCATGTTTAGTCGCCTGCTGCGCGCTGTTTTCAAAGTCGCCATCGCCTTAATCGCACGCCGAAACACCATCGGTCTCGAAAACCTACCCTCCTCCGGCCCTTACATTCTTGTCGTCAACCACCTCAGCTTCTTTGACCTGCCTTTCCTTTTCGGTTTGCTCGGGGGTGAGAATGTCACCGGTTGGGCTGCCGAGAAATATCAGAAACATCCGCTGTTCGGCCCGATGCTTAAATGGGCCGGCGGCATCTTCATCGAACGCGGCCAGGTCGATCGCCAGGCTATCACCCGGGCGGTAGCATGGCTTCAAAACGGCAACATCTTCGGCATGGCACCCGAGGGCACCCGCAGCAAGACGCATATGCTCGCCCGCGGCAAGACCGGGGCAGCCTACCTGGCCCACGAAGCTCAGGCGCTGCTCGTCCCCATCGGCGTCTACGGTACCGAACAGGCCTGGTCCTCCTGGCTGCGCCTGCGCCGACCCACCTTCACCATGCGGGTTGGAACACCCTTTCGCTTGGCGCCGCTTAACCCCGCGCAACGCCACGCCCGTCTGCGCGCCGATACTGACGAGATCATGTGCCGCATCGCCGCCCTGATTCCGTCCCAGTACCACGGCTACTACACCGATCACCCGCGTCTACAAGAATTTCAAGTCGATCAAGCCTAAAGATTCCCCCCCGATTCTTTGGCGCAACCCTCGATGACCCTCCCCCGCGCGGGGGATAGGACGATCCCCCTCAAGTTTCCACCGCGCGTGGGATTGTCCCCCACTGCCAAGAGACTACACTTTTAGCACATTTGTTCTATTGTCTACATGGCCCACCTTTCCCGGTGGACCGTGGTGGAGGTTCACAATGGTTAGCGAATTGGTTTCCTTTGAAACGACAGGACTCCCCATGCCGGCCGCCGACCCGGGCATGTTGGAGACGTTGCTTCAGCCGCGCCTGGCGCTGTTCTGGGGTTCCAGCACACCCACGCGCGCCCTGCTGGCTGCACTCACCGTACTGGCCGCGCGCGGCCACAGCATACGCGTCTTTGACGGGGGCAACCGCTTCGATGGTTACTTCATCGCCCGCCTGGCACGGCGGCTGAGCAGCGACCCGCGCGCCACGCTGGAGCGCATCCAGCTCTCGCGCGCTTTTACCTGTTTCCAGCTGGCGGAATTGATCGAAAACACGCCGGGGGGCGGCGACTTCTTGACTGCGACCCCGATCGATCCACGCAACGCCGCGCCGCAAAGCCTGTCGCTGCTCTTTGTTCTCGATCTACTCAACACGTTTTACGACGAGAGCGTGCCGCTGCGCGATTCGGAACGTCTTTTACACAACACCATCGGCCAGCTTAAGCGCCTGGCTTCAAATGGGCCCGTCATCGTTGGGGCGCGCGAGCCGCGCCTGCTGGTCAAGGAGCGCTGGACGCTGCTGGACCAACTTCAAGTGTCCTCCGACGTCGCCTGGCTGCTGCGCGCTCCTGATGGTCCCGAAGAGGCGCAACCACGTTTGTTCTAGTCAAAGTCAGGGGATATCCAGGAGCGGGGCCGACTTTAATAACGCAACTTCCGCTTTCCCTCAGAAACGCGGCCCGCCCCTGGTCCCCGGCGCCATTGTCTTTTCCGGCTCCTACCATCCGACCTGGTGTCACTATGAACCCGCTCATCGAGCGAAACGAGGTACACATGGGACGAACACTACCCTCGATCACACAAGCGTTCCTTCAGGAACAGCAATCGCTGGCGCGTTTCCGCCGCGCCCTGCGCATCGAGGACCAGCGCGCCCTCGACGATTTGCTCGGCGCCTCGCGCCAACATCTGGCCGCCGCCGCATACGCCTCACACTTGCTGCCGTTTGAAGTCATGCTGTTGGCGATGCTGGTGGAAGAGCACAAGCAGGTGCTGCTGCTGCGCCAGGAACTGGAGGTCCTGCGCAACCGCAGCCTATGCTCCCCTGAGCCGAACGCGTCCGCACCCGCCAATCGCTCGCAAGAGGGAGAAGAGACGGAAACGGATGCGGAGGCGAAGGGGTAACCATGCCAGAGGTCCAAACACGCTTCGGCTGGCTTTTTGATGTATACCCGCAGGGGGATGGCATGCGCATCTGGCTGATTGACCCAGACGGACACCATCACGCCCTGCACGATCGCTTTGCACCGTCGTTCTACGTCCACGGGCCCCGCCACGAACTGCGGGAGGTTTGCGAGTTATTGCGGCGCCAGCACGCACCGGTCGATCTAGCACGCGATGAACAAACGGACCTCTTCCTTGATCGCGCCATTGAAGTTCTTAAGGTCTCGGTCCGGGTCCCCGATCGCTTAGCGCGCCTGTTCCGCCAGGTGGCCGACTTTAGACCCGATCTCACCTACTACAACGCCGACATCCCGCTGCCGCAGCGTTACGTGCTAGCGCGCGGAGTCTTCCCGCTGGCCTACTGCGCCGTCGATGTCGAAGGGGATCGCATTCGCCACATCGAAGCGCTTGATACGCCGTACGAGATCGATTACAGCCTGCCACAGCTGCGCACCATGGTGCTGCAGTTGGATGGTGATAGTCGCGACCCCAGTCGGGGCCACCGCGGAGACCTGATGGTCGAGATCGAGGGCGAGAGGCTGTGCTTCCCGCGCGCCCGCAGCCGCCAGCTCGTGCTCGGCATCCGGCATTTGCTCGAACACTACGACCCCGATGTGCTCATCAGTACCTACGGCGACAATTACATCCTGCCGCGCTTACTGGACCTCTCACAGCATTACGGCATACCACTGCCGCTCAACCGCGAGCCGGCGCGTCGGGTGCAACGCAAATCCGCCTCCTCCTACTTCTCCTACGGGCGGGTGGTCTTCCGCAATGAACAACACCTGCTCTTCGGTCGCTGGCACATGGACCGGCAGAACGCCTTCCTGGCTAACGATTATGGCCTGGATGGCATCCTCGAGATCTCCCGCCTGTGCGGTCTGCCGCCCCAGACAGTGGCGCGCGTCTCAACCGGTACCGGCATCAGCGCCATGCAGGTGGCCACGGCGCTGCGGCGCGGGGTGCTCGTCCCCTGGCAGAAGCGCCAGCCCGAGACGCTCAAGAGCGGGCTTGAATTGCTGGCGGCCGACAAGGGCGGGCTGGTCTACACGCCCATCGCCGGGTTGCACGAGCACGTCGCCGAGCTCGACTTCACCGCCATGTATCCCAGCATTATGGTGCATTTCAACGTTTCGCCCGAGACCGTCGGCGCGAGTTGCTGCACCGGGGAGCCGATCCCCGAGCTCGGCACCCCCATTTGCCGCCACCGCCAGGGCCTGGTACCCGAGACGCTCGAGCCACTGCTCGAGAAACGCAACCGCTACAAGGCGCTCATCCGCCAACTACCGGCGGACGATCCGCGTGTCGAAGCCTATCGGCGGCGCTATTCGGCTCACAAGTGGCTGTTGGTGACATGCTTCGGTTACCTGGGCTACAAGAACGCCCGTTTCGGCCGCATCGAGGCGCATGAGGCCGTGAACGCCTACGGACGGGAGGTGCTGTTGCGCTCAAAGGAAATCATCGAGGCGCGCGGCTTCCGCGTGCTGCACCTCTACGTCGATGGCCTGTGGATCCACAAACCCGACGCAAAGGGCCGCCCCGACTATGAAGGCCTACTGGAGGAGATCCATGCCGAGACCGGGCTTCTCATCAACCTGGAGGGGATCTATCGCTGGTTGGCCTTCCTGCCTTCCCGCACCGAACCGCGCGTCGCCGTCGCCAATCGCTACTTTGGCGCCTTCGAGGATCGCACGCTGAAGGTGCGCGGCATCGAAGCCCGCCGGCGGGATACACCCCGGTACATCAAGGAGACGCAGCTGGGCATGCTCGAGATCCTGGCGGACGGGCGCGATGCGTCCGGTTTCCGCGCCAGGCTGCCCGATGCGCTGGCCTTTGCCCGGAGCCGCCTGGTCTCGTTGCGGGCGGGGCAAGTGCCTGGTAGACAGCTCGTGGTCGTGCATCGCCTCTCGCGCCGGCCGGAGGAGTACACCGTGCGCACTGCTGCCGCCCGCGTCGCCCAGGAACTGGAGGCGCAGGGTGTGGAGCTCTACCCCGGTGAACGGCTGAACTTTCTGCTCGTCCCCGGCCCAGAAAAAGCGCGCGCCTGGGAGCTGATCGACGGAGAGATCCCCTACGATCGGGCGGCCTACACCGAGTTGATGCTGCGCGCCATCGACAGCGTTGTGGCGCCACTGGGGGTGGACCGCCACACGCTGGAAACCTGGCTGCTGGGCAACGCCGGATACTGGGGTCCGCCAGGGGCGCTGCCGCCGGCAGGGATGGATATCACCACACCTCTGCTGGCTCGCGGCCAGGTGTGGTCGTGGATGGGGATTCGAGCCCCATCGGCACTACGCGCCAGCCAGCAACCGCTCGAGGTTTTTGAGCACGGCTTGCACTTAGCGGCCTAAACAGAGAGCACTCACACCATATCGAAAAGATGGGGGCAATGTAGCGGTGAAGCGTCATTACCGAAACTTCTTGAAACTCAGCGGTTTAATCAGCCTGATCGCCAATCTTGTTGCAATTGGGGGATTCCTACTCGACCGCTGGCCATGGCGAACCCGGGAAACCAGTCCGGGTTTTTGGGTCGTGTTCACGTTTGTCACCACTGCGTATGTGTTAGTGCTCTGGTCAAGCTGGACGTGGCGCTGGTCAAATCAGCAGCATGATCCATACAGGCCAGCGGGAAGCAGTCACGCTGGCGCATTCCTGCTGAATGCCATGGCTGTCTTGCCCGCCTTGACAGCCTGGTTCTACCTTGTGCTTTCGACCTTAAACAACCCGGGGATAACCAGCACGCGCTGGATCCTGGCCCTGGCAGTCGCCTGGGCAGGAACACCCTTCATCGCCCTCGGACTGACCTGGACTGGCACCTCGCTTGGTCCGATCTTGAATGGGGAATCGTAGTCAGCAACTGACGCGCAATTCTTTGCGCTGGTTGTCAGTAACGTTGCGAGACAGCACGAATCGGTTGACGGAAGAAGCGCGCGCGTGATATTATCCGTCAGTCTTAGCCGCCGTGAAACGCGTGGCGGCTGTTGATTCAGAGGAGAAAAAGATCAGCGCATCAGAGTATCGTATAAACAACGAAATACGAGTTAAAGAAGTACGACTGATCGGTCCAGACGGCGACAATGTCGGGGTCGTTTCACTTGAAGAAGCCCTGCAAATGGCGCAGGATGCCGATCTAGACCTTGTCGAAGTTGCGCCGAATTCTGATCCGCCAGTTTGCCGAATTCTCGATTATGGAAAATTCCTGTACGAGAAGGCAAAGAAAGATCGTGAGGCGCGCAGAGCTCAGACCAAGGTTGAGATCAAGGAAGTTCGACTGCGACCAAAGACTTCTGAACACCACCGATCGTTCAAGGTACGTGATGCTCGGCGCTGGCTAGAAGAGGGAAAAAAAGTAAGGGTGCGGATTCGTTTCCGTGGTCGTGAGATCCACTACCCGGAAATCGCCCTCGAAGATTTACAATCCATTGCTGATGAGCTTTCGGATGTCGGCGTGATTGAACAAGCCCCGATGATGGAGGGGCGCACGATGTTGATGATGCTGACACCAGCAAAACCGAAATAGCGGGTTGCCACCCCTACAATTCAGTAGCAGACGTCCCCGCGGGCAGCAGGATCGTCCGCGGTAATTCTTGCTCTGGCAAGACGCCGGGGTAAAAATAGATAAAAAAAGAAAGAAGAGGAGAGCGACCGTGCCTCGAAAAGCGAAGAAGGGCAAGTACAAGATGAAGACCCACAAAGCCACTGCGAAGCGCTTTCGCCTGACTGGCTCGGGCAAACTGGTGCGCACCAAGGGCAACCAGAGCCATTTGCGACGCAAGAAATCCGCACGATCCAAGCGCTTATTCACTGAGATGCTTCCGGTTCAGGGTAGCAGCTACATAAAACGCATAAATCGTCTGGCGCCCTACATGAAAAAATACAAGGGCAATCCCAACGCACGTACGGGTGGGGCTTCAAAGTAACCGTTCTGGGTTATGGCCGTTGAGTGCACACAACGGGTATCGACGAGATATCGGCGCTCAGGGGACCATAGGAGAGTGAAACGTGACACGAGTTAAAGGCGGGACTGTAACCCGCCGCAGGCATAAAAAAATCCTCAAGCTCACCAAGGGCATGTATGGAACCCGCAACAATCTGTTTCGCCGTGCCAATGAAGCCATGCTGAAGAGCCTGTGGTATTCATACCGCGATCGCCGCACACGCAAGCGCGATTTGCGCCGACTGTGGATCGCTCGTATTAACGCTGCTGCCCGACAAAACGGGACAACCTACAGCCGTCTGATCCACGGCCTGAAGCAGACCAACATCGGTCTGAACCGCAAAATGCTGGCGGACCTGGCTGTGCGCGATCCAAAAGCCTTCACTGAAGTCGTGAATGCTTCCAGTCGAAGTTAATTTCAATACCTTTTAAAAAAATATGGGGCGCCAAGGCGCCCCTTTCTCGTTAATCCGCCGAACCGGATCATTCCATCCCGCTCTGTCTTTTACGGCTTCTACGCATGACTGCCAGAAAAATCAGCAGAATAATGCTGTCTAGTGCGATCGCGCTGACCCCAAAACCGAACCGACCAACCCATTCGCTGGTCTGGGCTGGGACATCGCTGAAAGGTAAACCCAATACCGATTGAACCGGTCGACTTCCAGGCCCAAAAGCGACCCAATTGCCAACGACAGCAAAGATGAGTAGCAAAATCACGACCAAGAAATTTCGAAAAGTCCGGGCTACCTCAAGATCTCGCAATGCAATCGCATCGTCATGGCGCAAAAGCTCTCCTAGACTCACCAATCCTCCTCCGACAACAAAAGCCATACCTGCTAACCCGAGAATCCAATGTGGCGTGGCCAATCCTTCGTGCGGAAGAATGCCGATGGCGAGTACGACGATATAAAAACCAGTGCCGAGTACCAACAACCCGGCCAAAAAAAGGCCCTTTCGCAAGTGCAAAAGCCTCCATTTGGGTAGCTGGCAACCGGCACAATCTGAGTAACGCTATCCTTATCCCACTATTCTAGGCCAATATTGGCTGAGGACCTATAGGACCCTAGCATGTCTGCCTGCACTCTCCCTGTTGTACAATCATGCCATGAAGGTCATTCGCGAGAAGCAGGTCCCACAAGGACAGGTTGTTCGTCTCGTCCATGGCAATATCACGAAGTCCAATGTCGAAGCGATTGTTAACGCCGCCAATGCACAATTACGGCATGGGGGTGGTGTTGCCGGGGCAATCGCTCGCGCGGGCGGACCGACCATTCAGGCGGAGAGCGATGCATGGATCCAGAAAAATGGTCTCGTTACACATCAGGCGCCGGCTTTGACAACCGCTGGAGATCTCCCGTGCAAGCATGTAATCCACGCCGTTGGACCTATCTGGGGTGAAGGAAATGAGCCTCAAAAATTGGCAACGGCAGTAGGCAGCGCCCTGCAACTCGCCGATCAGTGGGGGTTTAGAAGTCTGGCCCTACCGGCCATCTCGACTGGCATATATGGCTTTCCAAAGGACCAGGGAGCGGAGGTAATCCTAAACGCGATCGTCGATTTCTATGAACGCAATACTGAAACCTCATTGAAGAGGATCGAGATCACTTTGATTGACGAACCCAGCGTAGCAATCTTCGCCGCCGCGATGGACAAACGTTGGGAGCAGGGATTGTGATCAGCTCCAATACCAATAAACAGATCAAGTGGGTGCGTTCACTACAGTCGCAAAGGTCCGTACGCAACGCTGATTCTGCTTTCGTGATTGAAGGCACCCGTCTGATCCAGGAAGCACTGAACGCCAGTCTAACACCCTTGCTCGTACTGCATTCTTTAGAATGGGGAGAGCATCATCCCGATCTACTGCAACAACTCAACCAGTCAGCAGATAGGGTTGAGCTTGTCGTCGATCGAGTGCTGGCCAGCTGTTCTGATGTTGAGACCCCGCAAGGAGTACTCGCCGTCCTATCCCAGAAGGCTCCTGCGTTAGAACAGTCAACCCATCCTGCATTAATCCTCGACCGACTCTCCGATCCAGGGAATCTTGGCACCATCTTGCGAACAGCCCTTGCAGCCAATGTCGCCAGTGTGTACCTTACCCCGGGCTCGGTGGATATCTATAATCCAAAAGTCGTACGCGCGGGGATGGGGGCTCACTTCAGCCTCGAGATGCAAGCAGCCTCTTTGGAACATATTCTCGCCAGCATAGAAGGTCTCGAGCTATGGGTTGCCCGCGCGCGGCAGGGCGAGGTCTATCACCAGGTCAACTGGCGCAAACCGGTCGCGCTGGTAATCGGTAGTGAAGCCCATGGCGTTGATCCTGCGTTACAATCCTATGCTTCCGGAGAATGCCATATTCCAATTGCAGCAGCGAGCGAATCGCTCAATGCCGCCACGGCCGCAGCAGTGATATTGTTCGAGATCCAGCGCCAGAGGGAGACTTAATGCAAATACGCGCAATAACAGGCTTCATCGATCCGGGATGGCCTCTTGAACCAGCGCGCATACAACGATTGGCAGCGGCGTTAAACGCTTGTCGCCAGGCTCTGAGCGACTCTGGCTATGAAGTACAGACCTTACGTTTAGCAACCCCGCCGCCCGCAGAGATGGATCCTCCGGTGCCTTTGGATGAGCGCCCCGCTCTGGCCCGCCAGCTTGAAGCCGAGTGTTTCGTCCATGGGATCGACTATGCCGCCATCGGCCCGGCCCTGCCGGAAGAGTTGGATGCCTTTGCTGTTATCCCAGGCATCCTGGGCGCAACAGAAAATGTCTTCACCTCCGGGCTCTTCGCCGACCAGGAATCAGGACTCTCCCTGTCGGCTGCTCAGCTATGCGCCAAAGCTATTCGCGAGATTTCATTGATCTCGCCCGACGGGTTTGCCAATTTACGCTTTGCCGCGCTGGTAAATGTTCCAGCCGGTGTGCCGTTCTTCCCTGCCGCTTATCATCGTGGAGGCCCGCCGGCGATGGCTATCGCTGCCGAGGCCGCCGATCTACCTGTCGACATTATCCGGAATGCAGGTAGCTTACGCGCGGCCCGGCGTAGCCTGGTCAGCGCCATTGGGATCCAGGCAACAACGATTGCCCACAATGCCGAGCGTGCTGCTCGCGAACACAACTTACGTTTCCTCGGCGTTGACCTATCCTTCGCTCCTTATCCAGAAGAAACCCGCTCCCTGGGGACCGCGCTTGAGGACCTGGGCGTGGCCTATGTTGGGGGTGGTGGCTCAGCCGCGGCTGCAGCTTTCCTGGCAGATTGCCTCGATCGAGCCGATTTTCCTCGCGTAGGCTTTTGCGGCTTATTCCTACCCGTCTTTGAAGATCAAGTCCTGGCCCGGCGCGCAGCGGAAGGTTCCCTGACGCTTTCTGATCTCTTGCTTTATTCGACGCTCTGCGGGACCGGATTAGACACAATCCCTCTACCTGGTGACGCGACGGTGGAAGCGCTCACTGGCGTATTGCTCGACCTGGGTGCTGTGGGATTGCGACATGCAAAACCGCTCACAGGCCGGCTCATGCCGATCCCGGGGAAATCCGCCGGGGACGAGGTGAGTTTCGATTTTCCCTATTTCGCCCCCAGCCGGGTCATGCCACTTCCCGAGTCTGGCCCGGGTGGGTTGCTGACCGATTCGGAGTGGCTCGACATCAAGCCACACCATCCTTGAGCCTTACCCTGTCGATTCAACCTAAAATGTGGCCCTTCCTTGTCGGCACTAGCGGCCACCGTTAGAATGATCCTACGTGCTTAGCACTTCACCCAACATGGATACCCTCGCCGATCTGAACTCCGCGCAACGCCAGGCCGTTACAGCGCCCCCGGGACCAATCCTGGTTCTGGCTGGTCCTGGTTCTGGAAAGACACGCGTGCTCACCCGGCGCATTGCTTACCGCGTGAACCAACTCGGTGCCGATCCGGGCGCCATCATGGCGGTTACATTTACCAATAAAGCCGCGCGCGAAATGGTGGCCCGGCTGGAAAATATCAAAGGCCCCGAGCGCTCTGGCTCAAATTCGCTGCGCAGCTTGAATATCGGGACCTTTCACTCACTCTGTGCTCGAATCCTGAGGCGCGAGGCGGGCAGATTGCCCTTCACCAATGAATTTGTCATCTTCGACGAATCCGATCAACGCAGTTTGATCAAGCAGATCTTCAAAGAGCTCAACCTGGACCCGAAGCAGATCCAGCCGCGACGGATCCATGATGCCATTTCACGCTCAAAAAACGAGCTGGTCGATATCAAGTCGTTTATGGCTGAAAGCTATTTTCAGGAGATCATTCAGCGTGTTTTCGAGCGCTATCAGCAGCTGTTGCTCGCCAACAACGCACTGGATTTCGATGATTTGTTGCTTAATGTTGTCAAATTGCTGGAACGTGATCCAGACACGCAATCGCGCTACCAGGCTCGCTTTCTGCACATCCTGGTCGATGAATTTCAGGACACAAACACAGCCCAATATCAATTGCTGCGCTTGCTGGCAGGCGACCACCCCGATCTTTTTGTAGTGGGCGACCCCGATCAATCGATCTATCGCTGGCGTGGCGCTGATTACCGCAATGTTCGCCGCTTCCAGGAAGATTATCCTGGCGCTCAAACCATCTTGCTCGAACAAAATTACCGTTCAACGCAAACGATTCTCGACGTTGCTATGGCCGTAATTGACCGGGTCAAGGGCCGTCAGAAGAAGGAGCTCTTCACCGAGCGCGAGGGTGGAGAGCGCGTTGTATTACACGAAGCCTACGATGAGAATGATGAGGGCGCGTTTGTCGTTGAGACGATCGCCATGCTCACCTTAAACGCTGCCTATGAACCAGGCGATTGCGCCATCATGTACCGTACCAATGCACAGTCGCGTGCGCTTGAAGAAGCATTCCTGCGCGTCAATCTACCCTATCGTCTTGTTGGCGCCCAGCGTTTCTACGGCCGCCGCGAGGTCAAGGACATCGTTGCCTACCTGCGTCTCATCCACAACCCCATGGATCAGGTTAGTTTATTGCGTGTGATCAACACGCCCTCGCGCGGCATCGGTGCTAAGACGATCGAAAAGCTACTTGACACCGCCGAGCGTCATGGGCAATCTCCGGTGCAGCTGCTGTGCAGGCTGGCAGAGGAACCTGAGACTGCCATGGTGCAGGATTTCAGCGGGCGCGCCCGCAAGGCACTGCTCGATCTAGCCGAACCCTTAAATCGGTGGCTGCATCAGAAATCTCAGCTGAGTCTGCTCGATCTGATGGATGCCGTCATCGGCGATACCGGTTATCGCCAGTATCTGGATGATGGCACCGACGAAGGGTTGGAGCGCTGGGAGAACCTGCAAGAACTCAGGCGCGTAGCCTACGAAATGGGCGAGCTCGATCTCACGATCTTTCTTGAACAAGTCGCGCTGGTGTCGGATCAAGATACGCTGACCAACGATCAAAACGCACCGACCTTGCTCACCCTGCACTCGGCCAAGGGGCTCGAGTTCCCGGTCGTCTTCATTATCGGCCTGGATGACGGCGTGCTCCCGCACCAGCGCTCCTTCGATGATGTGGAGGCCATGGCAGAGGAGCGCCGTCTCTTCTACGTGGGGGTCACACGCGCGAAGGATCGTTTAATCCTCACCCGTAGTTTCCGACGCGGATTGGCCGGCCCATCGGTCTTGAGCGAACCCTCGCGGTTTTTGCTTGATCTCCCTCCACAGCTCGTCGAGGGCGAGCTTCCTGGCCCGCACAATTGGATCGAGACAGCCTATCGACAACAAACCACCTGGGACAGCGCCCCACGGCCAGTGCCAGAGCCGCGTTATCGTGTGGGTATGCGCGTTAAGCACCCTTCCTTCGGAGAAGGTATTGTCATCAACACCCAGATAGATGTTGATGACGAAGAGCTAGCGATCGAATTCGAGCATGCTGGTTTGAAACACCTGGTTGCCTCGATGGCCAACCTCGAGGTTTTGGATGATGTCTAAAGCGGGGTAACTACACTATGATTAGCGCTGGATCCCCCAGCCCCAGAGGAAGGGCAAACGCATGAACATCTTCGTCACCGGTGGCGCAGGCTATATCGGATCAGCGGCATCCCAGATTTTGCTCGAAGCCAACCATCAAGTGACCGTTTATGACTCGCTCGTCAGCGGTTACAAGGCTGCTGTTCCTTCAGATGCAACCTTTGTTCAAGCGAGTCTGGCCGACAGCAAAGCCTTAAAGAAAGCGCTTACTGCGGATCGTTTCGATGCAGTCATGCACTTTGCCGCCTTCATCGAGGCGGGCGAGAGCATGCAAGACCCCGGCAAGTACTTCTACAATAACGCCGCCCTTTCGATGAATCTGATCGAGGCGTGCTACCAGACCGGAATTGAGCGCTTCGTGCTCTCCTCGACGGCAGCCGTGTACGCCTCCAGTGACGATCCGCTCGATGAAACCGCACCGCTCGGGCCCAGCAATACCTATGGCCAGACCAAGCTGATGATCGAACAAACATTGGAATGGTATCGCCAAATCCATGGCCTTCATTATGCAGCGTTACGCTACTTCAACGCTGCCGGTGCCCTGCAAGATCGGGGCGAAGCGCACCAACCGGAAAGCCACCTGATCCCGCTTGTGCTGCGCGTGGCGCTGGATCAACGCAAGGATATCCACATCTATGGGAACGACTATCCCACCCCTGACGGCACATGCATCCGCGACTATATCCACATCGCAGATTTAATCCGCGCTCATTTGCTGTGCCTTGAGGCGCTCAAAGATCATGATCGACTGATCTACAACCTCGGGAACGGTGCTGGTTATTCTGTACGCGAAGTAATCGAAACAGCGCGCCAGGTGACCGCTCACGCCATCCCGGCGGTTGAAACCGCTCGTCGTCCGGGTGATGCGCCAAGGCTAGTCGCCAGCTCAGCTAAGATCCAGCAAGAACTAGGCTGGCAACCGGATACCCCCGAACTCGTCGACATCATCGCCAGCGCCTGGGATTGGCATCGAACGCATCCCAATGGATACTCACCTTAAAGAAATTCATCTATCAATAGGTATGCGCATGCTATAATCCTCACGATAGTTCTAGGGGCAATTTCTCGATTGCCCCTATTCATTTGCTATTGGAAGGGGCGGGAATGCCTTACAAAAATATTCAGGTGCCCGAGCGCGGCCAGAAGATCACGATAGCGGACGGAAAGCTGATCGTGCCTGACCATCCGATCGTGCCATTCATCGAAGGTGATGGCACAGGTCCTGATATCTGGCGCGCTTCAGTGCGCATGCTCGATGCTGCGGTTGCGAAAGCCTATGGCGACAAACGCAAGATCGCCTGGATGGAAGTTTATGCGGGCGGAACCGCCCACGAGCGCTTCAATGAGTGGCTGCCGGAAGAGACTGTGGAAGCCTTTAAGGAATTTCTTGTAGGCATCAAGGGCCCACTCACCACGCCTGTCGGCGGCGGAATCCGGTCGCTCAATGTAGCGCTGCGCAAAATGCTTGATCTCTATGTCTGCTTGCGGCCGGTGCGCTATTACGAGGGTGTGCCATCTCCTGTAAAGAACCCCCAAGACGTCGACATGGTGATCTTCCGGGAGAACACCGAGGACATCTATACTGGTGTCGAGTTTGAACTGGGCAGTGAGTCCAATCGGGCTTTCCGCTCCTGGTTGGAAGAGACCTACCCTGACGAGTTTGAAAAAATCCGCTTTCCCAATACTGCTGCGTACAGCATCAAGCCTGTCTCCAAGGAAGGCACATACCGGCTTGTGAGAGCGGCAATCCAGTACGCTCTCGACAACCACCGGAAATCTGTAACCCTCGTACACAAAGGTAACATCATGAAGTTCACGGAAGGCTCCTTCCGCAACTGGGGATACGAGCTTGCCAGAACTGAATTTGGAGACCGGGTTTATACCTGGGCGCAGTGGAACGAAACCAAGGCATCACAGGGCGAAGAGGCAGCCAACGAAGAGCAGAAAGTCGCGCTAGCTGGTGGTCGTATCTTGATTAAAGATGCCATCGCAGACATCGCCTTCCAGCAAACCATCACTCGGGCACGAGAGTTCGACGTCATCGCAACGATGAATCTCAACGGCGACTACCTGTCCGATGCCCTGGCAGCCCAGGTCGGCGGCATCGGCATTGCCCCCGGCGGTAATATTAACTATGACACCGGGCATGCAATTTTCGAAGCCACTCATGGCACCGCCCCCAAGTACACCGATCTGGACATGGTTAACCCCGGCTCAGTCACTCTCAGCGGTGAGATGATGCTGCGGTATTTGGGTTGGGACGAAGCCGCTGATTTGATCGTGCGAGGCATGGAGGGCGCTATTGGTGCAAAGACAGTTACATACGATTTCCATCGCCTGATGGAGGGCGCGACCAAGCTCAGCACCTCGGCCTTCGGCGACGCGGTCATTGCACATATGGACGGTTAATGCATCCCTGCGCAAGAACTCCTGGCTCGCCACACCCGGCGAGCCTTTTTTATCCAGCATCAACCCGCCTCTTCCTTGCTATAATCCCGAGGTGGATACACTGGCAGTGCGCGCCCTCGAAGTGCGAGAACGATTGCTCAAAGCCTTCGGTCAGCCTGTCTGGCGTGTGAAGTTACCCCCGCTTGAAGAATTGGTCTCGACGATTTTGTCTCAGAACACGAATGATATTAACCGCGATCGCGCCTTCGACAATTTACGTAGAACTTTTCCCGCCTGGGAGCAGGTGCGTGATGCCCCAGAGGCAGATGTGATCGAGAGCATTCGCACAGCCGGTCTGGCCAACCAGAAAGGCCCGCGCATCCAGAAGGTATTAAGCGCAATCACCGAAGAGGTCGGTTCGCTCGATCTCTCATTTTTAGCCGACATGCAAACCAACGAGGCGCGCGATTGGTTGCTGCGCTTCAAGGGCGTCGGCCCTAAAACAGCGGCTATTGTATTGCTCTTCTCGCTCGATAAACCCGCGTTTCCTGTAGATACACACATTTATCGCGTCACTGGGCGGCTCGAGCTTCGCCCCCAGAAGATGAGCGCGGACAAAGCCCATGATCACCTTCAAACCCTTTTCCCTCCCGATAGCTACTACGATGTACACTTAAATATCATCCGTCTTGGCAGGGAGATCTGCCACGCCCGAAAACCAGCTTGTCAGGATTGTGTGTTGAATGACATCTGCCCTTTCTTCGTATCACAAACGGTGTAGACTCAAAACGTATCGTCTGGTGAGCACCTGTGGAATCCCATTATTCGAAGTTAGAGAATCTCCTTAATAAGGCTAGAGAAGCTGGCGAACCCTTTGCTGCCGAAGCCTTAGACCTGCTCGCTCAGCTTCAAAACGATTCCACGCCAGGTGAAGAACAAGAGCGTCTCGCTGCTCTTTACCGTGTATCAAGGGCTCTAGGCTCATCCCTGGATTTAGATCAGGTCTTGCGGGAGAGCATGGATGCCGTCATCGATTTGACCGGTGCGGAACGCGGTTTCCTGATGTTATTTAAAATTGGTACGAATGAGCTTGAACTGCAGGCGGGACGGAATTTTCGTCGCGAGAACCTTGAAAAAGATGAGATGGAGTTCAGCCGCTCTGTCATTGAATCCGTTATACGCTCAGGGGAAGGCGTGCTGACAACCAACGCACAAACTGATGAGCGTTTCTCCTCTCACGATTCGGTTACCCTTTACGCCTTACGTTCGATCATGTGTCAACCGCTGCTAGTGCGTGGATTATCCATCGGGGTAATCTATGTCGACAATAAAGGAAAAGCCGGCATCTTCAACGAAGATGATCTGGAATTGTTGGAAGCGTTCGCAACGCAGGCTGCTGTGGCGATTGACAATGCTATGCTCTTCACGCAAACGGATGCTGCGTTAGCCCGCCGGGTTACCGAGCTCGAGACACTCCATGAGATCGATCGTGAACTAAACGCCCGTCTTGATTTCGATCGGGTGCTCGGCATCACGCTGGAATGGGCTCAGCAGGGCACCGCCGCCGATTCGGGCTGGATTGCGCTGGTTAAAAACGACGAGCCGGTGCTGATCTTGTCTACAGATGGCCAGCATGTCCTCGACCCATTGTTGGATGAGTCATGGGTTCAGACTGCGCTTCAAGAAGGAAAACCCGTGCACCATCAAGCACCCGGCACGGAAGGTGACCTGCTCATCGTCCCCGCCAGACGAGAAGGTGATACGCTCGCGTTGATCGGAGTGCTGCGTGACCGAGGCGTATTCAGCCAGGAAGCGGAAAGCTTTTTGCTACGTCTTGCCGAGCGTGCTTCTGGCGCAATCGAAAATACACAACTCTATCAGGCTGCTCAACTGGCCGATGAATCAAAGTCCCAGTTTATAACCATCGTCACACATGAGTTAAAGATTCCCATGACTTCGATCCGGGGCTATGCTGATTTAATTCGACAAGGCACAGTGGGGCCTGTCACGGAGAAACAGGCGCAGTTCCTCGACACTATTCGCAATAACGTCGACCGTATGGCAGATCTCGTTTCGGATTTATCGGACATCTCGCGTATCGATACCGGTCGGCTAAAGGTGGATCTTCAGCCTGTATCCATCAATGACTATGTCCGCGAGACCATTGCAAATCTTCGACCCCAATTTGAACAAAAATCTCAGGAGATAAAGATAGAACTCGATCCTGATCTACCCCTTGTCTTGGTCGACCGGGTTCGGCTGGTTCAGATCCTGACAAATCTGCTCAGCAATGCCAACAAGTACACTCCTGAGCAGGGGGCAATCAGCATAAGCGGCTCTCGCCAGGGACTCGCCCTGCGCATTGCCATTCAGGATACGGGCATAGGACTTAGCGAATCAGAACAAGCACAGCTTTTCTCTCAGTTCTTCCGCTCTGAGGCACCTGAGGCCCGCGAGCAAACGGGCTGGGGACTGGGCCTTTACGTCACACGCCGATTGCTTGAACTAATGCAGGGCGAGATCGGCGTGGAGAGCACAGCGGGGGAAGGAAGCACCTTCTGGTTCACGCTCCCGATAGCCGTCGAAGGAGAATAATAGAAATTGGCAAAAAGATATCGGTTGAAGCGCTTCCCTCTAAGCATGTATCGTCAGATCCTGCGGCGGCAACGCGCGCCAGCTTTTCTGCTCGGGTTCCTGTTAGTCCTCCTTGGGATCCTGACCTGGTTCCAATGGATCTCCTGGCCCCAGCCTCCGCTTGAACGCTGGTTGCTGGGTGCGGGGTCGCTTTCACTGATGTACTGGCTCTATTCCTTGCTCGCTCCCATTGCTGCATATGTTCAACCTCGCCCAGACAGGATACGCATTCAGATCCCCTTCTACCGCCTCAACATCTCCTACCGGCGTATCCGCAATACTCGCCCGGTGGACCTCTCCAAAACCTTCCCAGCCAAGATGACCCCGCCAGGATTTCGCCGTATCATGCGTCACTTCTATGGCATGACCGCTTTAGGACTCGATCTAACCTCATGGCCATTACCACGTTGGCTATTGTCCATCCTGCTTGGCAGGATGATGTTAGCGCCTGATCAACCCGGATTGATCCTGATCACGCCTGACTGGATCGAGCTGAGCAAGCAGATTGAAAGCATGCAAGGCGCCTGGAACGCTGAGCAACGACAGCGGTTGTTCCATCCTGGCGCAAATGTCGGTGACATCCTGCATGGAGATGAAACCGAAGGTTAATAGAAGGTTGTTGGCACCTTCCCAGGTGTGCCCTCTTGGGACAATCCGTCTCGGGTTGTACAATGAAATCAACCCTCCACCCTGTAAAGGAGGATGGTTATGGGAAACGGAGAACGCGTCGGCACGGTAACCCACTATTTCACGAAAATCGGCGTTGCGGTCCTCGATTTATCTGAGAGCATCAGCGTCGGTGATCGCCTGCACTTTCTTGGCAAGCATACGGACTTTCCACAGAATATCGGCTCGATGCAAATCGAGCACGAGCAAGTGGAGCAGGCTGGAAAGGGCAGTGAGGTGGCCATCAAGGTTGATCAAAGAGTCCGTCGGGGTGATTCGGTCTTCAAGCTGACGGATTGACCCAGCTCCTGCGCCCTCCAAGAAATGGGTCGCGCCCGGGGCTTCAATCATCAATGGACGCTGAAGCCACTGAAATAAAAAATCCCCCGGATCCAGGGGCTGTCATGGGCGTTGCCGAGCGCTGGTGGAAGATATCCTTAATCTGGTAGGGGAATGGCAATCATGAACGTCGCACCTTGGTCGATGCCAGCGCTATCGACCCATACCCGCCCACCGTGTGATTCGGCAACGGCCTTAACGATTGCTAGCCCCAGTCCTAACCCGTCATGGCGTCTCGTCAGGTGATCTTCCACTTGATAGAAAAGGTCGAAGATTGTATCGCGCTGGTCCTTTTCCACACCAATGCCATTATCTTTAACAACCATCCACGCTTCGCGCCCATGATGTTCGAGCGCTAGTTCAATCTTGCCTTCCTCCGGTGTAAACCGAATAGCGTTGTTGAGCAAGTTCATGAGTGCCATGTTCAGCTTGGGGCTATCGATCATCGCCAGCAGTGGTTGCTCGGGTAAACGCAGCGTAAGTTCCTGCCCTTTAGCCTCGACGAGCCCTAGCACTTCGTTGTAGGCTCCTTCCACAATGGCATTCAAGGGCTTCAATGACAGCATCAGCTCGGCCGATCCTGCTTCAAGCATGTTCATATTCGTCATTTCTTCAATCAAGAGCCGCATGCGTTTCGCCGCACTGAGGACAGCGTCGGCATAGACAGACAGCTCTCCACCAGAAAAATCCTTTAGCAGTGCAGCATTCCCAAGAATGAGCCCGAGAGGGGTACGAAGCTCATGAGAGGCAATGGCAATGAAGTCACTTTTGAGTTGATCAAGCTGCCCCAGCTCATCATATGCTCGGTTGAGTGCCTCAACCTGGCGTGCATTGTAGATAGCAACACCCGCAAGCGAAGCAATATTGGTCAGAATCTGTAGGTCGGTCTCGTCGAAGATTCCTTTCCTCTTGTTTACTGCCTGGAGAACACCGGCGACCCGTTCCCGAATCCTGAGAGGCACCCCGATCAAGGAATGAACATCGAAGGCATGGGTTTCACTTATATCTGTGAAGCTATCAGAAGTCGTCTGTAGTTCGTTTAGAATAAGCGGGCGATCTTCACGGTAGATCATCCCGGCTATTGAGCCCTCTTTTGGCACGTGAATTGCACCCTGAGAGTCGGTGTCCGTTGTCGCGGCGATGTACAACGATTGGCTCTGCTCATCAACCAGCAAGATCGTTGCAGCCTCGCTCTCGAGCAGGTCCGCAGCTGAGCGGATGATGAACTCCAGCAGTCGGTCGAGATCCAGCGTCGAGTTCAGCGTAACGCTGATTTCAACGAGCCGCGAGATACGCACAACCCATTCTCGAAGTTGATCGATTTCGGGCGATTCTGTCGGCTTAGTCACGCCAACAGTGTAAGTCAGCTAGAGGTGATTGTCCACCAGGCGTTGTCGCCCTCCTTCGATCGTTGTATACTTCAAAAACGCCATTTCTTACGTTAAGGAATTGTCTCCAATGAAGGTTTCATGCTTACAGGAAAATCTCTCGCGAGGGCTCAGCACAGTTGCCCGTGCCGTAGCCCCGCGCAGCACCCTGCCAGTTCTCGGTAACGTGCTTGTCGCCACTGATGGGGGTCGCCTGCGCTTATCAGCCACCAATCTTGAGCTGGGGATCAGCTACTGGATCGGTGCCAAGATCGAGGAGGAGGGCTCAACGACCGTCCCGGCGCGAACATTTGTCGACCTGGTCAACACGCTCCCTAACGACACTGTCTCGATGAACCTCACTATACGAAGCCAGACGCTTAATGTTCGCTGCGCTGCCTTTAACAATGACATCAAGTGCATTGATGCCCAGGATTTCCCTCCCTTGCCTCCTGCCGACCTGGAGGATGGTATTAGCTTAAATGTCGATGACCTGAGGTCTATGATCCATCAGGTTACTTTCGCTGCTTCTGTTGATGACGCCCGCCCTGTGCTCACCGGTGTGTTGGTTGAGGTTAGAGAGGGTGAAATGACGATGGCTGCAGCTGATGGATTCCGATTGTCCGTTCGCACGGCCAGTTTGAATGGCACACCTTCCGAACCCTTTAGTGCCATCATCCCGGCACGTGCATTAAGCGAGCTGGCGCGCATACTAACCAGTGATGATGAAACCGTCACCATGACCCTGCCGCCGAACCGCGGTCAGGTAATATTCCGTGGAAAAGATATCGAGCTGGTATCGCAACTGATCGACGGGACTTTCCCGGATTATCGCGGCATCATCCCGGCAAATTACGCCACGCGCAGCGTTCTCACCAAGGACGCTTTCCTGAAGGCTTGTAAGGCCGCGGATATTTTTGCCAGGGAGGCAGCGCATTCCGCCCGGCTACGGATTTCACCGGGGAGTGAGCTGGAGCCAGGAACGATTGAAGTCTCTGCCACCTCTGCAGAGACGGGCTCGAATGAAACCACAGTTGACGCAACAATAGAAGGGGATCCGGTTGAGATCGCCTTCAATGTCCGATTCCTCGTTGATGTGCTCAGCGCCGTTGACACCCCCAATGTCGCCCTTGAAACCACATCTGCGTCTTCACCAGGTGTCATTCGCCCAGTGGGTCGCGAAGATTTTCTGCATGTGATCATGCCTATGCATCTTGGCCGCTGACACGCTTTACACACCGTTATTACACAGGTCCTTGTCCATCGATGAGGGCCTTTTTTCTTGCAGCGGCAGCCGATACAATAGGCGCGTAAGTCCTGCCGCCATTGGAGTATTGCATGTCTTTCGATCCGACCGAGTTTCCTAAAGTCCTCACACTATATCTAGCGCTGAGTCAGTACCCGATCCTGGCGCCGCAAATCCGCGAAAGGATGCGCAAGGAGCTATTTCAACGCGGCGTCATACGGCCGGAAGCGTTTGAGATTGAGGTTGTTGAAAAGGCACAACAATCCCAGCGCAGAGAGGGATTATCCGAACCTGCCAATCAGGAATCTGCAGAAATGTGGCAACGCCGAACTGGCATCGTGCGGGATAACCTTACTGATTTTTACTTCGCCTACAACCTGCCCTATGAGCGTTTCGAGGAAATTCTCAAAGAGACGCTTTCCCAACGCCTGGCGCCTCAAGACATATTCCTCACAATCCACCCCGAACTGGCTCCCTGGGACATGCTCTTCGCCCAGGGTGAGGCCTACGAAGCCTTACCCCAGGACGAGCTCACCCCGGTTGAACATCACCTCACTGAAATAAAAGTCGTTCTGATTAAGGCCATGCTCAGTGATCATCTTCCTTACCTGGGTATCGCCAAAGATTGGTTTGACATCAAGGATTTGAAAAAGATCCTAAACAATCGGATTGGGCGCGGCAAGATTGGTGGTAAGGCTGCCGGAATCATGCTGGCCGAAAACATCCTGCGAAAATCTGGCAAAGATGTGCTCCTCTCAGATTTACGCTTCCCTCGTTCTTGGTTCCTGGGGGCCGACGTTTTTTACCAATTCACCCAGATCAACATCCTGTTTGAATTCGCCAACCAGAAATACAAGGATGAGGCGCAAGTACGCATGGAGCATCCTGAAATTCAACGCCAATTCCAGAAAGGGAATTTTCCCGAGGAGATCATCACAGGGTTGCGCGAGTTGTTGAAGGAGGTTGGTTCTTTACCAATAATCGTGCGTTCCTCCAGTTTGCTGGAAGATTCCTTTGGTACCTCCTTCGCCGGAAAATATGAAAGTTACTTCTGTCCTAACCAAAGCACATTGGAAGAGAACCTAGATAGCTTGCTTATCGCCATTAAGAAAGTCTACGCCAGCGTTTATAGTCCGGATGTCCTGCTCTACCGCAGGAGCGTCGGCCTGACTGATTATGACGAACGGATGGCAATACTCATCCAAGAAGCCAAAGGTCGTAAGCATGGAGAGACCTACTACCCTGATGCCGCTGGCGTTGCTTTTTCTCGCAATCAGTTCCGATGGAGCCCCCAAATTTCGCGTTCAGCAGGGTTTTTGCGTCTGGTATACGGCTACGGTACCCGAGCCGTTGAGCATGTTGGTGACGATTATCCCCGCCTCGTAGCGCTCAGCCATCCTGAATTGCGTCCTGAGTCTTCCCCGCGCGAGGTTCACCGCTACTCACAATCTTTGATGGATCTCATCGATCTACGAAGAAATGCTTTCACCTCAAGGCCTGTAGCTGATGTTTTAACGCGAGACACACCACACTT
>JBFFQB010000047.1:0-23738 GCA_041573795.1 Anaerolineales bacterium | reverse complement strand
TTGGAAGCAGGCGGATTGCCGCTAGTATCCACAAAGTTCGCCAGTGTATAGCCTCGATTTAGGATGGCGTCCATACTCATCATCGAGCCACCACCTCCAGCGCCATGAAAGCCGATGACACCCTCTCCTTGGTTAAATTGCTCAATCATCTGGATGAAATAAAACGTGCCGCGATAGTCGTTCTTCTCCACCTCCCAAGCAATTTTTTCTAGCTCCGTCGGGGGGCGGTCAAATTCGCGGGCGACATCGATTCCCAGGTCAGGGTGACGGTAGATTGCATAATCATCGATCGTCATGCGGCAGTCGGCTGCCACCAGGTCGCCTTCGGAGATCAGGACAAGCGGGTTGATCTCTACGGCTCGAGCATCGTACTTTTTCGCCAGGTCTACCAGGCGAACCAGGATGGCACCGATTTTTAATAGCAACTTCCCGTGGATGCCCGTTTGGCGAACAAGGTCACGGGCTTGATAATCAAAAAAGCCTCGGACGACATCGATCGGAGTTTTTACGATAGCAGCGGGATGCTCTCGGGCAATATCTTCGACACCTGTTCCTCCAACCGCGCTGAAGATCAAGACGGGCGCCTGTAAACGATCATCGATGGTGACACCTGCATAGAACTCACGATCAATTTTAAGGCGGGATTCAACCAGCACCGTATCCACAGAAAAACCTTGATGTTGTGATCCCAACATTGTCTCCGCAATCTGCTGGGCTTCTTGCGGTGTATCGGCAAACTGAATCAGGCCCAGATCTGCACGTCCTGTCAGCCAAATTTGCCCTTTGACAACAACCGGCCCTTCACAATCACGCGCGACCTGTGCGGCTTGCTGGGGAGTTGTGACCGGTCCTCCTCGGGGGATCGGGATTTTTTCTGTCGCCAGCAGTTGCTTGCCTTGAAATTCGTGCAATTTGGCCATCAAACGCCTTTTCTTGATTCGACCTACCTTGGATCTACGGTCCAATTTAGCTTCAAGTGTCCTATGAGGCCCATATGGGGATGGATGATCAGGCTTTAAGCTTGGTACCCGTGCATATGCAGACAACCCTTTTTGGCGAGATCATTACACCCTGAGCCCAAGCATATCTCCGATTATAGGTCCCTAATCAGGACGGCTCAATGGATGTTTGTCTGCATTTCTCAGCTTTTCGGCAACGACAGCGATGGGGGAGTCCATAGTTTTTTCGACGCAGTGGGAGCTGGGCAAGGTGCCTTCAGGACTCTTGATAATGTATGATTAATCATAATAATCTAAATAAAACGAAGATTTACCGCTGACGAGATGACAGTTGATACTTGTAACGTTTAACCGCTACACCTATCGTGGGTTTGCACCAGGATCCAGTCGATTGCTTCCGCTTGAAATACTTGCTTGTCAGAACCGCGCAGTAGCTAGGCTGACGTTTGTAAAACGATTCGATGAAGGTCTTCGCTCGCACGCCCCTTGACCTTGCGCAATATCCTGTCCCCCATGGCCAGGTATATTTGATCGCCACCCGATGCAAGGGTTGCAACATCTGCATTTCTTTATGTCCACGCGGTGTGCTTCAATCCTCTTCGCTCACCAATGAAAAGGGCTATCACTTACCTGAGATCATCCCCGCTAAGGAATCTGACTGCGTTCACTGCGAGTTTTGCACTATGGTTTGCCCTGAATTCGCGATTTTCACAATGGAGCGTGAAGCATGAGGCGCCCAGCGGTCCTCACGGGCAGCCATTTCATGAACGGGGATCATGCCTGTGCTGAAGGCGCTCTGTCGGCAGGATGCACCTTCTTCGGAGGTTACCCCATAACCCCATCAACGGAGATCGCAGAGCGACTGGCTGAACGGCTCCCTGAGGTCGGTGGGGTCTTCCTGCAAATGGAAGACGAAATGGCAAGTATGGCCTCTATTCTGGGTGCATCAGCCGCAGGTGCGAGAGCAATGACGGCAACCTCGGGCCCAGGATTTAGCCTGATGATGGAGAACCTGGGTTTGGGTGTCATGATGGAGTTACCTTGCGTTCTCGTCAACGTTCAACGCGGCTCGCCCTCGACGGGATTGCCGACCTTGCCCGGGCAATCCGACATAATGCAAGCGCGTTGGGGCTCGCATGGAGATTATGGGATTGCTGCCTACAGCCCCTGGTCGCCGCAAGAATTTTTTGATCTAACCGTGCATGCCTTTAATGTCGCCGATCGATTTCGCATCCCGGTGTTATTGATGGCCGATGAGGTTGTAGGCCATATGGTGGAGCGGGTGATCATTCCGGAAGCATCCGAGATCGATCATTGGGATCGGAAAAAGCCAAACGGATCTCCCAAGGAAGATTTTCTACCCTTTTTAGCTGATGAAGATGACCTGGTACCACCGATGGCACATGCTGGGGAAGGCTACAAATTGCATTTCACTGGATTGACCCATGACGAAAAAGGTTACCCGGATATGTCAGCAGAGGCCCATGACAAGCTGGTTAGGCGATTGCTCAAGAAAGTCGAACGAAACCAGGATCACTTAATTCGAACAGAAGAGCATTTCATGGAAGGCGCGCGCATTGTTGTGATCGCCTTTGGCAGTACAGCTCGATCCGCTCTGCGAGCCGTGCGAGAGGCGCGCGAGTGCGGGATCGCCGCCGGGTTCTTACGGCTTATCTCAATATGGCCTTTTCCTGTGGAGCTGCTACGGACGATTGATCACGAAGCCAGTGCCTATGTCGTCCCGGAGATGAATCTGGGTCAATTGATTACAGAGGTTGAGCGGCATGTAAATAAGCCTGTAATCGGGGTGAATCATGCTGGTGGCGCGATGATGTCTCCTGCGCAGATTCTCGATGCGATCCAGGAGGTAAAGTAAGGTGGTTGCACCCATACTGGTTGACCAGCATCCTCTTGATGGGCTGATCCGGGCCGATCGCATGCCCCATATCTGGTGCCCGGGGTGCGGTATTGGAATTGTCATGCGGTGCTACGCGCACGCAATACAACTCCTTGGCAACGAGGTTGAGCGGCACGTTGTGGTCTCCGGCATAGGTTGTTCTGGTCGCGTAGCCGGCTATATGAATCTTGATTCCTACCACACCACCCATGGTCGCGCGATCCCCTTTGCCGTTGGATTAAAGCTCGCCAATCCAGACCTCCACGTAACCGTTTTCAGCGGAGATGGGGATTTGGCCGCAATCGGTGGTAATCATTTGATTCATGCGGCCCGACGAAATATCGATCTCACGGTTATCTGCACCAATAACTTCAACTATGGTATGACGGGTGGCCAGTCTGGACCAACAACGCCACCCGGTGCAAAGACCTCCACCACGCCTTATGGTTGCCCTGAATTGCCTTTCAACCTGGCTAATTTGTTATCAGCCGCGGGGGCTAATTTTGTGTCGCGCTGGACCTCGCTGCATGTTCGCCAGGTGCGCGAAGATATCCTTTACGCATTTCGCAAACCCGGCTTTGCGTTCGTAGAGGTGCTTGTTCCCTGTCCAGTGGGTTTTGGTCGATCTAACCAATTGGCGGATGCCAATGATGAGATTGAACTTTATCGCCAGCGTTGTGAGATTGCCCAGGATATTTCGCTCGATCAACTCGGGATCGATCTTCATGGTGATCAGCCAATCTATGTAGGACGATTTATCGATCGGGACGCGCCCGAGTACAAACCGATCAAGCTGGGGGAGGAAGCATGAGGCACGAGATCCGCATCTCAGGATTTGGCGGGCAAGGTGTCGTACTGGCTGGATACTTGCTTGGCAAGGCTTTTTCACTTTATCAGGATTTTGAAGCTGTGATGACCCAATCTTATGGTCCTGAAGCCCGTGGTGGTGCCTCATCGGCAAACATCGTTGTCGCAGACCGAAGTATTGCTTATCCATTTGTCCAGCATGCCGATATTTTCATTGCCCTTTCCCAAGAAGGCTACAGTCGATTTCGCGATGAGACTATTGCTAAACCCACGGTTCTAATTGATCAGGACCTGGTGCAGCCACGAGAGGGAGATACCGTGCAGGGGGTAGAGGCTACGAAACTGGCAGAAGGACTTGGTCGAAGAATTGTCGCCAATGTTGTCATGCTTGGATTTCTATGTGCCTCGACAGATATCGTCAAGCGCGAAGCACTAGAAGAAGCCATCCGCACGACAGTTAAGCAATCTGTCATCCCTTTGAATTTAGAAGCGTTAGCGCTGGGGTACATGCAAAAAGAATTGGCAGGACCGGCATGAGCGATTCAGTACTGGTATTGGGAGGTGGAATTGCGGGCATCCAGGCTTCGCTCGATATGGCCCATGCCGGAGCTCAGGTGGTACTGGTTGAAAAGCAGCCGACCATAGGCGGTATCATGGCTGTGCTGGATAAGAATTTTCCGACGCTGGACTGCTCAATCTGTATTGAAGCCCCCAAAATGTCGGAGGTTGATCTTCATCCCAATATCGAAGTCTTATCGCTCGCCGAGTTGGTCAAGCTGGAAGGAGAAGCGGGAGATTTCACTGCCCATATCGAGCAGCGAGGGCGTTATGTTACCGATGAATGTACCCGCTGTGGGGAGTGTGCCTCTGTTTGTCCAATCGTTACTCCAAATGAATATGATTCGGGAATGGCAGCGCGCAAGGCGATCTATACACCGATCCCACAAAGTGTACCCGGTGCCTATCTTATTGATCTTGATCATTGCTTAAATCAACCCCCCAATTACACACCGTGCAGCCGTTGCATTGATGTTTGCCTGCCAGGATCGATCGATTTCACGCAACCACCATCCCAGGTTCTTAGGCGCGCAGTTGGCGCTGTGATTGTTGCTGTGGGCTACGATAGTTTCGATCCTCGTCGATTCAAGACCTGGTCCTATGGTCAGCATCCCGATATTCTCACCGCATTAGAGTTCGAACGCCTGGTTAATTCTGCTGGACCAACGGGAGGTGAGATTATATGTCCTTCCGATGGCTCGCATCCTGATCGGGTTTTATTTGTTTTATGCGTTGGCTCACGCGATCAACGTTATGCTAAATATTGCTCGCGCTTTTGCTGCATGTATTCGCTCAAACATGCATATCAGGCGATCGATCATGGTGTCCAGGATGTCCATGTAATGTACATGGATCTGCGCGCCTACGGGAAGGGGTTTGATGGGTTTCGCGAGCGGACACGCTCAGAGGGAGCGAAGTATATTCGTGGTCGACCGGCACGGATCCAACCCAACGGGAACGGGTCTATCGCGGTTACTTATGAAGACACCCAGCTTGGGCAGCGGCTGACCGAAGCGTATGACATGGTTGTCCTGGCAAATGCGGTATTGCCCCAGGCTGGGCTGACCAATCTAGCTGAATGTTTACAGATTGAGCTAGACGAAGACGGCTTTATTCGATCGGTGGAAGAACAAGCGGGTCTGGTTGCAACCACCCGGCCTGGCATCTTCGCTGCTGGATGTGCAAGTGGGCCTAAAGATATTCCAGACAGCGTGGCCGAGGGTAGCGGCGCTGCGGCCCTGGCTCTTGCGTATGTTGATGAACGCAGTTGGCATTCGCCGGCTGAGATCGAGCCGATGGAGGATATTGAGACAGCGCGGGTGGGTGTTTTTATCTGCCATTGCGGTTCTAATATTGCTGGCGTTATCGATGTCAAACGTTTGGTTGCGTACACGCAAAAATTAGATGGCGTCGTTTTTACTTCGCATCAGATGTTCTCGTGCGCAGGAAATACGCAAAAGGAGATCGAAGACGCCATTCGCGAGCACCGTATTAATCGTGTGGTGATAGCCGCCTGTTCTCCAAAGACGCATGAATCAATCTTCCGTGGCGTGTTGATGCGTGCCGGGCTAAACCCCTTTTTGTTGGAGATGGCGAATATCCGCAACATGGATTCCTGGGTCCATAAACATGAGAAAGAGGCTGCCACTGATAAAGCACAGGATATGGTCGCAATGGCCGTCGAAAAAGCACGCCTGCTGGCTCCCCTTGAGGTTCGTGAATTACCACTCACCCAGCGAGCACTGGTTATCGGTGGTGGTGTAGCAGGTATGAACGCGGCAGTGGCGTTAGCCCGGCAGGGTTTTAAAACCGAGCTGGTGGAACGTGAGGACGAATTAGGCGGGCAACTGCGCCATCTCGATATTCTTGCCCCTGCGGGGATACGGGCTGCAGATTTATTGCGCGCGAAGGTACGAGAGCTTAAACAGAATCGGGTAAAGATCCATCTCGGATGCGAGATCGAATCGATAGGTGGGGTTGTAGGAAATTTTCAAGCCCATCTTAGTAACGGCATTGATCTTGAGGCAGGGGCAGTTGTGGTCGCAACCGGGGCTGTCCCCTACAAGCCAGATGAGTTCGACCATGATAAGGATCCAAGCGTGATCTCGAATCTGGCATTAGAAAGAATGCTTGTTGAGGGTTCGGTTGACGCTGAGCGGATCACGTTTGTCTCGTGCATTGGATCACGTCAGGGTTCGGTAGGTTGCTCCCGCTATTGCTGCACCTCCATGATTGATCAGGCTCTGCGCTTGCGTCAGCGTGGGAAATCCGTACGGGTCGTATCAAAAGATATTCGTACCTACAGCCGCCAGGCGGAAGAACTTTACGAACAAGCAATGCGGGCAGGGGTTCAATTTTTCCGCTATGACTCAGATGCGGCGCCTCAAGATATTTTGCACTACAGCGAAGGTTATCTGGAGGTGCAAGATGAGCTTCTCAATGCCAGGCTGCGGATTCCAACCGATTTGTTGGTTTTGGTCGCAGGCCTACGACCGGGACAGGATAACCTCGCTGAACAACTCAAGCTTTCACGCAGTGAAGACGGGTTCTATATGGAGCTTCACCCAAAGCTTGGGCCCGCCGAAACTGCCAGCCAGGGGATTTATTTAGCCGGAGCCGCTCAAGGATCCAAGGATGTGCGCGAATCGATTGCCCAGGCATTGGCATCAGCTGGAAAAGCGGGTGCCCTTCTGGCTCATGGCGTAATCGCAAAAGAGCCGCTTACTGCGGTGGTTGAAGAATCGTTGTGCATCGGTTGTATGCGTTGCGTCAAAGTGTGCCCCTTCGGGGCGATTGAAGCTACCGGGCCTGTGAAGGAAGGAATTGTCCGAATTCATGAAGCCGCTTGTATGGGGTGTGGTACATGTGCAGCTGAGTGTAATTTTGAAGCCATTGACATGCCCTACTTCACTAAAAAACAGATCTTAGCCCAGATTGATGCCGCCCTCAGTCAGCAGCCAGAGCATAAGTGCATCGTCTTTACCTGTAACTGGTGTTCCTATGCCGGGGCTGATTTGGCAGGAATTGAGAAGCGTCAATATCCAGCCTCAGCTCGTATCGTTCGCACGATGTGTTCAGCTCGCTTTGAGGAAGCATTTATCGAACGTGCTTTTGAGCAAGGGGCAGGTGCAGTCCTGGTGACAGGTTGCCGCTTAACCGAAACTGGTTCTGATTGTCACTACAACTATGCCAACAAACTGACGTTGAAGCGCTTCAATCATTGGAGCCGCAAATATGAGCGCAAGGGTGTCGATCCAGACAGACTGCAGCTGCGCTGGATCTCGGCTGCGGAAGGGAAAGAATTTGCCCAGAAGATCACGGAGATGGATGCCGTCGTACGGTCCTATGCGGCAGAAGCAGTCCACTCGGGGGCGGATTGATGCTGCCCGGATTGATCTCCAGGTGGCGAGAGCGTAACTTAGGTGCCAGATGATGGCTGAGGAATCTAACGCAATTACACTGGACGAAGGGTTGTGGCTCGAGATACTCGAGCTGACCCATGGAGCAGCTACTCCCTGTTTTCAGTGCGGTGTGTGCACCGCAATCTGCCCCTGGGGCGAGGCAAGGGAAGGGGGTTTCAGTGTGCGCACCATCCTCAGAGACGCGCAAATTGGGAATCTGGATGAACTGGAAACCTTGTGGCTTTGTAGCTCCTGCTTGCAGTGTGAAGCTTCATGCCCGCGCGGCGTGCCGGTAAGCGAGGTCCTTGGGAGCCTGCGGTATTTGTTATGGCGCCGGCGGGTAAACCTGCACGCCTTGCCTTCCGTTCTGTGGTCATCTTATTGGAACAATAATCCGCTTAGCCAGCCTCCCTCCGCCCGCTTGGATTGGGCAGCTGGCTTGGATCTCCCGATATTCGATCCGACCCAGCATGATTGGCTGCTCTACATTGGCTGTACCGCCTCGTATGACCGCAGAGCGCAGGACATCGCTCGAGCTGCGGTTAAAGTCCTAAGGGCAGTAGGACTTCAATTCGGCGTACTAGGGGTCGAAGAACCATGCTGTGGCGAGACCATTCTTCGGCTAGGCCACGGCCCGTTCTTTGAAGAACTGGCTCGGAAGGCAATTAACACATTTGATGCCTTTGAGGTAGAACGAATGGTCGTCCTCTCCCCGCATTGCTTTGATGTTTTCAAGCAGCATTACCCCCAGCTGGGGGCGGAGTTCGAGAGTACCCACATCACGCAATTTCTCGACAGGCTGATTACAGCTGGCCGTATTCAGTTTGTGAACGGCGAGCGACTCAAGATCACCTATCATGACCCATGCATATTGGGCAGAGGGCATGGCGCATATGATGCCCCCAGGAATATTCTGCAGGCAATACCTGGGGTTGAGCTTTGCCCGATGGACCTGGAAAGAGAGGATAGTTTATGTTGTGGCGGAGGCGGGGGACGCATGTTCCTCGAAACCCCACCCGGTGAAAGATTTGGTGACCTGCGAGTCCAACAAGCACGTCAAAGCGGAGCATCGATTCTGGCTACAGCCTGCCCGCTCTGCATAGCATGCCTGGAAGACAGCATGAAAGTCGTGATGGGTGATCGGTTGCCCGTCATGGATGTCGTTGAAATTGTTGGACGATATGTAGGGCAGGTCTGAATCCATGCTTAATCCTACTGCGGGCTATAGCGCATCGGAAGAAAAACAGGAGATCTGGGTTTACCTCGAACCAGGCGAGGACGCATTGTCCAGCGTCTCTCTTGAGCTGCTTGGGAAGGCGCGGTTATTAGCTGATACAGCCGGATACGAAGTTAAAGGCTTATTGGTTGGATATGGATTGCTGGAATTAGCAGAGGATGCTATTTCGTGTGGTGCCGATGCTGTCTTGCTGGTTGAAGATCAACGCTTGACGCAGTTCAACGTTGAGGCATTCACTGCGGTCGTCACACAAGCTGTCCTGGAGGGCAGGCCAAGCATTTTCCTTGTAGGTGCAACCCACGATGGTCGCGATTTGGCCGGCCGGCTAGCTGTACGGATGCAAACTGGCTTGAACGCCGACTGCACAGATCTTGCGCTTGATCCCGATAGAGGCATCCTCGTCAGTGAGGTAACTGGATTTGGTGGTGGCATCATAGCCCTGCTCGAATGCCCCAAGCAGCGCCCACAGATGTCAACGGTTCGGCCCGGTGTATTTCCGCTGCCCATACACGATCCAAAGCGTAAGGGGGAGATCTCCCAACTGAAGATCGATCTCCCTGACACATGTTTCCAGACATCTGTGCTTAAGAAGGAGGAATATGACCTTGTGGATCTAACGCAGGCAGACGTATTGATCTGCGGAGGTCGCGGGGTTGAAGGTAATTTCGATTCCCTATTCGCCTTGGCGCAGGATTTATCGGCTGAGGTGGGAGCCACACGGCCTCCGGTCGACGATGGCTTCATTGCGCGTGAACGTCAAGTTGGGCAGACGGGCGTCGTATGCAGGCCCAAGATCGCCATTTGCCTGGGGATCAGTGGCGCTTTTCATTTCATCGTGGGCATCGAAAAGGCTGATATTGTGATAGCTGTGAACAGCGATCGGGAAGCGCCCATCTTTGATTATGCAGATTACGGTATCGTTGCCGACGTAGCTGAGTTTGTACCCGCGCTCAACCGTGCTCTTCTGGAGCGCAAGGAGCATTCGCGTGTCTAAGCGGCACATCGTTGTATGTATGAAGGTTACACCGAAGCCTGAGGAAATTCTTGTAGATCCAGCAACGATGTTGATTCAACGCGAGCAGGCTCGATCCGAGATCAATCCGCCAGATATGAATGCGATTGAACTTGCGTTGCAACTTAAGGATCAATCCGATGCCAGGCTATCGATCATTTCTATGGGTCCACCATTTTTTGAACCCTATTTGCGCGTTGGCTTGGCAATGGGCGCTGATGCGCTTTACCTCCTAAGTGACCGTACTTTCGCTGGGGCAGATACACTGGCCACAACCTATGTCCTGGCAAAGGCGGTTGATCGTTTGGGAGATGTGGACGTCGTAATTTGTGGTGAAGAATCCAGTGACGGGGCGACCGGTCAGGTACCGCCAGGCTTAGCTGAATGGTTGGGTTGGCCCTTGGTCTCACTTGCGATCAAAGCTGAACTTAATCGCTCGGGTACCCAAATCATCGTTACAAGAGATTCCCATGGGCGTGCGGAGGTCAAAAGTTCCCTACCAGCCGTTCTGAGCGTAAAGAGCGCGGCCAACCAGCCTCGCTTCATGGATTTCGATCTGAAAGAAGAGGCCTTCGAGCAGGTGCCACTGATCGTGTGGGGGCCTGATGACCTGGACACTGAACCTGATCAAGTTGGCTTGAAAGGATCGCCCACGGTGGTAACCGGGTTGCGTGAAGCCGAAGTGCGTGAGCGGCGAAGACAGCGCCTAGAAGGCCCGATTGATGATGTCGTGCACCAATTGATCGAGATTCTCGACCCCTATCTACGCACTCCCTAAAGGTTCACTCCAGCGTTTCCAATACTGAGCATCGCGCTGCGCGATCGATTTTCTATTCTATTCCTACAATTGGGGATCAAGCTTGGACTTCGAGCAACAAGGTGAAATTTGGAGGCCCCATTTTGCCAATCGGCAAACTGGCCACCATCACTACCTGTTGACCTACGGCGACGAGTCCGGAAACGAGACAGGCCTGGCGTACATGATAGATCATTTCTTCGACGGAGTGCGCCATCTCGATCAAATGGGGGATGACACCCCAGGCCAGGGAGAGCTGCTGATAGGTCTTCGGTTCTGGCGTGAAAGCCAAGATCGGTACGGAAGGGCGCACGCTTGAGAGCAGCCGGGCCGAGCGGCCAGAACGAGTGAAGACTGCCAGCGCAGCAACCTGGCGATCATTCGCAAGCGCGCGTGCGGCTTGCGTTGTTGCAATCGCATCATCATCAGTACGGCTCTCGATTTGGATTTGCTGTCCCCACTTGACGGCATGCAGCTCAGCATCAGCGATAATGCGGTGCATCGTGGATAACGCCTCAAGCGGATATCTCCCAATTGCTGTCTCACCAGAGAGCATAAGTACATCACTTCCATCAAATACGGCATTGGCGACGTCAGAGGCCTCCGCTCTGGTAGGTTTCGGATTTGTGATCATCGATTCAAGCATTTGTGTGGCGGTGATCACAAAGCGCTGCCGTGCCATTGCCTCTTGAATGATCTGCTTTTGCAGCGAAGGGACTTTCTCAGGGGAAACTTCAACGCCCAGGTCCCCGCGCGCCACCATAACCCCATCGCTGACATCAAGGATGGATTCTAAATTGGAGATGGCTTCCGGTCTTTCAAGTTTTGCGATCAATAGGGGGATGCGTCCTTCGGGCTTGATTGACTGAATCATTTGGCGTAGTTCTACGATATCTTGGCCGTGCCGTACGAAGGATAGGGCAATCGCATCTACATCTTGTGATAAGCCAAAAGCAAGATCTTCTCGATCTTTCGGCGTGATGGAGGAGGCTGAAAGGGCTACGCCAGGCACATTGATGCCCTTGCGTGATCCGATATCACCGCCGATGATAACTTCAGTTGATATACGAACCCCATCGCTATTTTTTACCTTCAACTCAATGCTTCCGTCGTCGATGAGAATCGTATCCCCTGGCTTCACCTCCTTGGCGAGTAGTGCGTAAGTTACCGGGATTTCGGAGCCATCCGCCAGGGGGGCTTCCGTGGTCAAGGTGAGCTTATCTTTCTTCTCGACGGCCACTTTCTGTCCACCAGGAATGATCCCTGTGCGAAGTTTGGGACCCTGCAAATCCTGTAGTAATGCCAGAGGTTGGCCAACTTCATCGCCTAGCGACCGAACAGATTGGATAACCTGCTCCTTTTGCGCGTGATCGCCGTGGGAGAAGTTCAATCGGGTGACGTCCATCCCGGCTTCAATCATCTGCCTGAGCACTTCAGGAGATTGGCTAGCGGGACCGACCGTGGCGATGATCTTTGATCGTCTGGTCATACGTAATTCAATTCCTTTGCTTTCAAGTGCAGTGATTCCCTAAAATCAGGATGCGCAATCGCAATAAGAGATTGTGTGCGCTGCTTTATTGTCTTTCCGTAGAGATGGGCAATGCCGTATTCGGTGGCGACATAGTGGACATGGTTGCGCGTGGTGACCACACCAGCGCCTGGCCTGAGCATTGGGACGATGCGACTCACGGGCTCGCCCCCACCAGGAGAGGCAGTAGAAGGAAGGGCGATAATAGGTTTACCACCCTTACTACGGGCGGCGCCATAAACAAAATCGAGTTGTCCACCGACTCCAGAGTACAAGCGCGGTCCAATACTATCGGCGCAAACCTGCCCGGTAAGATCGATCTCGATGGCCGAATTAATGGAAATCATCTTCTCGTTTTGGGCGATTACAAACGGATCATTTACATATTCTGTTGGATGCAGCTCAACGATGGGATTATCATCGACAAAATCGTAAAGTTGATGAGAGCCTAGGATGAATCCAGCAACGATCTTGCCGGGATGCAGCGTCTTTTTTTCATTGTTGATGACGCCCTCCTGGATTAATTTCATCACCCCATCCGAGAAGAGCTCCGTATGAATTCCTAGATCGCGTTTATTGCTGAGGTAGTGCAGCACAGCATCCGGGATGCCACCAATACCCATCTGCATCGTTGATCCATCCTCGATCAACTTGGCGATATGCTGACCGATTTGCATGCTGATGTCGTTCGTTTCCCCCATCGGGAGTTCGGCCAGGGGGTAATTGACGGGAACGGCATAATCAATTTTCGAGAAGTGGATAAATGAATCACCAAGCGTGCGTGGCATTTGTTCATTAATTTCTGCGATCACGGTTTTTGCTACTTGTGCTGGTGTTCTAACCAAACCTGCCTCAATCCCCAGACTACAGAATCCATGTTCGTCCGGTGGGCTCACCTGGATCAGTACGGCGTCAAGTGGGAGATGGCCTTCCCTGAAAAGGGTCGGGACTTCTGAGAGAAGCACCGGGGTAAAATCGGCGCGTCCCTCATGCACGGCCTCCCTTACGTTGGCGCTGATAAACAATGTATTCACCCGGAGATGTCCTTGCATTCTAGCATCAGCGTGGGGAGCTGGTCCGACGGTTAAGACCTGGACGATCTCCACATCCTCGAGAGATTTTGCATGTTTTACCAGAGCCGAGAGCAACTGCTGAGGGACAGAGCAGTTGCCTGTTAGAAAGACTCGCTGCCCGGATTGGATCGGCTTGACCGCCTCCTCAGCGCTTGTCAAGCGAGATTCGTAGCGCTGCAACCAGCTCATTCTAAAATCTCCGGGATCCCACCCAGCCGATTTAAATGCTGAGGTTTTCCCTTTGATGTCGCCAGGCCACACTCCAGGCCGGGTAGTTCTTGCATCGCACCTTCGAGCCCAGCTTTCGCAATCGCTTCGAGGTATTTGTATGCCCCGAGGAAGAGGGCGTAGGTTGCCGTTCTCCCGAGTACACCGGACATATTTGGCACACAGTAATGGATCACACCTTCTTCTTCGTACGTTGGGCTACCGTGGTTCGTAGGACGGGAAGTCTCAATGCAGCCACCCTGATCGATGCTCATATCGATGATCAGTGATCTGGGTTTCATTTGGGCGACCATGTCACGGCTGACGACGGTGGGAGAGCGTCGGCCTGGGGCTAGGACAGCACCCACAAGTACATCGGCATACTGGCATGACCGCTCGACATTATAAGGGGTTGAGAGCAGGGTGATGGCAGGTTGGGGGGATCTCTCCTGCACCGCCTGTAGTTTACGAAGGTCGATATCCAGCAGTGTGACGTGTGCTCCTAACCGGGTGAATGCATCGGTGGCGGTGCTACCAACAACACCTGCACCGATGATCACGACTTCCGCCGGTGGGATACCAGGAACACCTCCTAGGAGGATCCCGCGCCCACCATGGTCATTTTGCATTAATCGCGCTGCGACCTGGGCGACGAGGCGTCCTCCGATCTGGCTGAGCGGTGTCAGGATAGAGCGGTGTTTTTCTTCATCTTCAACTTGTTCATAGGCGAGTGCGGTGATCTTCTTCTTGAGCAGGAGATCGATCTTATCTTGCCGCGCGGCTGCTAGATGGAGGAATCCTGCTAGGACGCGGCCCTCCTGCATGAGCTCGAGCTCATTATGGAGCGGACGGGTGAATTTACAGATAAAATCTGCTCTGCCGAAGGCCTCTTCCTGGCTGTAAACGATGTGGGCACCCACTTGCGCATAGTCATCATCCGAGAAACCTGCGCCACCTCCAGCACCTGATTCGACATATACAGTGTGCCCATGCTTTGTGAAGAGGTGTACGCCTGCAGGTGGCAAGCCTACACGATACTCAAAGGGGCGGTGTTCTTTGGGGATACCGATATGCATACTTGCAACTCCTGAGTTCTACCGGAATAGTGGATAGTGGGATTTACTCATTAGCTAGAGAGAAGGTGCATCAGGATCGCTTTCTGTGCGTGCAAGCGGTTTTCTGCCTGTTCAAAGATCCTCGAGTTTGGTCCATCGGCAACTTCATCCGTAATTTCTTGTCCGCGATGTGCTGGCAAGCAATGCAGGACTATCGCCTCGTTCTTGGCCTGATCCAGTAAATCCTGGTTCACCTGGAAAGGGGGGAACAGCGCTTCGCGTTTCTTCTGCTCGTCTTCCTGGCCCATACTTACCCACGTATCTGTATAAATGACCTCGGCGTCTTGAACGGCAGCTAGGGGGTCATGCGTCTGTACTATCTCAACCCCCGAAGCATTGAGCTGCTGGGCTTGCTGGATGACCTTGGCAGGGAGCTCATAGCCCTTCGGTGTAGCAATGGTGATATTGAATCCAAACTTAACCGCGGCGAAAAGCAGGCTTACGGCAACATTATTTCCATCGCCTACGAAAGCCAGTTTCAGACCCTCTAAGGTGTCATATCGCTCATAAATGGTAAGAACATCCGCCATTGCCTGGCAGGGATGATTGAAATCACTGAGGCCATTGATAACAGGAACACTGGCGTATTGAGCCAAAGCAAGGATATGGGCATGGTCGAAAACGCGTGCCATGATGGCGTCCACATATCCGGATAATACCCGGCTCACATCTGCGATGGATTCGCGTTTGCCCAAACCGATCTCATTCGGTGATAGGTAGAGGGCATCCCCCCCTAAGTGCCGCATGGCCATATCAAATGAAACGCGTGTGCGCAGACTGGGCTTCTGAAAGACCATTGCGAGAACTTTATCTGAGAGTTCAGGGATATTTTTACCCGTTGCCTTGAATTCCTTTTTTAGTTCCACGGCCAAACCAACGAGCATGTTAAGCTCTTCCGTGCTGTAATCTGCTAAGGAGAGAAAATGGCGCATTATATACCTCGCTTGGAATGCAAATTCGAATCCGTCGCGAGTATAGCATAGGTGCCTTGCTGGCTGCATAAAGGCTTGAAGGTATTAGCGCGAGGAGATATCGGGTGGCCTGTCGTTCCACCTAGCTATGGGTGTTCGAAGCCAATAGAGCCATCCACGTCTGCGACTGGGGGATAGAGGCTCTCGGTCAAGAACTGATAGCAGCAGTGTTAATGCAAGCAGAAGGGCGCCAGCCCATTGGAGCAAATTGAGGCGCTCTCCAAGCAAGCTGACGGCGAGAATGACTGTCACCAATAATTCCGCCAAGCCAAAGATGGAGGTTTGGATTCCTCCGATCGTCTTCACTCCGGCGAAAAGTAACAATCGAGCCAGGAAAGTAGCCAGGGTGAGCCCGATCAAAGGCCAAATACTTCCAGTTGGGATTGAAAGATCGTGTGGGGGTAGAAGCAGCCAGGCCGGAACGACGATAGCCGTCATCGAGAAAAGAGTGTATAGCGTTACGGTGGGAGCCGGCACTTCAAAGAGCACGCGCTGATTGATGGGAATATGGAGTGCATAGAGCAAGGAAGCTATGCACATAAAAACTACGCCCTGCCAGTTGGGAAAGCCTGTTTCAGCCTGGGTGAGCAAATACACACCCGGTACACTTATTACAAGTCGAACAATAGTGATTTTGGATGGCTGCTGGCCGTCCAGGTACAGTAAGAAGGCGACCCAGACCGGATAGAGGGTGTAAAGAAATTGCCCTAAGGAGGCGTCCACACGGGCAAGGCCGGCATAAAAAAATAGGGAGCCAATCCCATTGATTGTTCCTGCAAGCAAGCAGCCGGCTAAGCCAAGAGGGAATATATAGAAGTAAGAGCGCCGAAATAACGCCAGGATGATACTCAGTAAGATCGTGGCCCCGATTGTACGCAGGGCAACCACAGCGATGCCGTCCAGACCTTGAAGGATCGCCAGTTTTCCAAAGATTGGGGTCAACCCAAGCATGATGGCTGAACCAAGTGCGAAGGGGATCCCTTTCTTCAACAAGTACCTCCCGCATGAGCAGCTAATTTATTCAAGACTGTTATCAATCTGACCAACAAGTTCATCCCCCAAAAAGTCACCTTTGATGAGCAGCCCCTTTATCCGGCCTTCCAAACTGGCTTGCTCGATGGGAGTGAGTTCCTTGGCGGTGACGATGATAATAGGGATGTCAACCTCCTCCGATTTCGCTTTCATTTCTTCGAGCACCGAAAATCCATCCATCCCCGGCATCATAAGATCGAGGATCACAAGATCAGGTCGATGATCGTCAAATTCCTGAAGTGCCCTGATGCCATTCTCGGCTTCACGAATCCTGTACGAGCCTTGAGATTCGAGCACTCTACGTATCAGCCGCCTCGCATCGGCATCGTCATCGACAATCAATAGATTGGCGTCAGTACTCTCTGCGAGCGTTGTCAGGGCGGAAAAGAGACCTTCACGAGGTTGATCGGGAAGTGAATAATCCTGGGCATTAATATCCTGTGCCCAACCGGGGGCCAGGAGATGGGCTTCGGCTGGCATCGCGTGGCCAGAGCAGTTGATCACAATAAGGTCATTGCGCTTAAAAATACCTTGCCTGGCGAGCTTTATTGTGCCGGCGAAAGCCGCCGCAGCTGCTGGCTCAACTGAAATCCCCTCCAGCTTGGCAATCAGGTGAAGCGCGCGAAATGTTTCTTCGTCCGTCACGCTCTCCATGGCACCACCGCTTGCCAGCAGACGCTCGCGTAGGTGGGTGTAGGAACGACCTGGGTCACCAGTCGTTAAGGTTGTGATATGGGTCTTGGGTTCAAGTATGGGATCGGCTTGAGTTTTTCCTGCCTTCCAGGCATGTACCATGGGGGCACAGCCTTCAGCCTGGATGATTCCCATTGCAGGCAGCGATGCTACCAGTCCCATATCGTACAACTCTTGAAAACCCTTACTTACACCGATCGGCCCCAACCCACTACTGACGGCCTGGATGTACCAATCCGGGGAGCGCAATGCACTCGCACTTGAAGCATCCTGAACTTGTGTCAATTGTTCGGCGATCTCAAAAGCAATCGTTTTCATAGATTCAACAGCAGCGATACTACGAACGCCCCGGTCAAGATATAGTCCTCGTTGATGGGCAAATTCAGCAGCTAATTTCTTGGCCTGATCATACATTCCGGTGACTTTGACGACCTTCGTTCCGTAAACGGCGACTTCATGCATCTTCTCGAGTGGAACAAGGCTGGTAAGAAATCCCCAGAGCTGGATACCCGCGCGGGCACAACTCGCAGAAAATGCCATCGCAACATTGCCGGTAGAGCAAATCACTGCCTGATGGAGGGCATGTTCTAGAAGAACTGCAGTCGAAACCGCAGCCTGCCGGTCCTTAAAAGAATTGGTTGGACCTTGCCGCTCATCTTTGATGTAAAGTTGATCCAGCCCAAGTAAGAGACCGAGCTGCTCAGCGCGAAATAAGGGGGTCCAGCCCTCTTGTAGCCCTGATCTTTGTGGCTTTTTGTCTAGCGGTAGAAGCTCGCGGTAGCGCCAGAGCTCATGTTCACGCTGCGCAAATGGTTTCGCGAAGGCTCGTTTGGCGTAGCCAAGGTCATAGCGGGCAAAACGCCAATCGCTTTCGCACGCCGGGCACTTAACCTGGAGGGGATCATAGGGGGTTCGGAATTGGCAATCACCGCACTCGATCCAGAATTTTGAGCCTTTTTCAACGCGGGAATTGGCATGTTCACTCATTTTCATAGCAAGATTTTTCAGGCAGGAGAGGGCCTCGTGAAATAAACGAACAAATTAAACTTTCAGCGGAAAATCAATCTGTATTTGCTGCATCAAGCGTTGGAGATGATCTGCGCGTTGCATCAATGCCTTATCCTTCCACGCCTCGATCAGTAGCTTGATCTTTTCATTCCAAACTCCACCTAGATCAGCGGGTAGAAGGCCTATGAGAATCGGCCTGGAATCCTCGGCCATTGAGATGACCTGCTCAAAAATATCGATGATGAGATCTTCATCGAGAGTGAGATTCAAAAGAATTGCGGACGGAGGCTTGGTCTTGAAAAGCTCACGCATAGCCTCGGGGGTTTGCACAGTCTCTTGATCGACGCACTCACGAGCCTGGAGCCCAGAGATGATCTCTGTCCACTTAGAATCTTTTTCGTCAACCGCTACAGCCAGGGGTTGTTCCGTAAAGCCTGCTGTCAGGATTTCGATATCGGTACATAGATCCTCGACCGTAATTGCTGCAGAAACCCAGTGCTGTACAGGGAATACGATCCCAGTCTCCGCGCGTTCATCAAGATCGCTTATGACGATTGGAAACCTACGAAGGATTGGATCCTTCGCAAGCTCTAAAAGCAATTGCCAGGATTGGGCTATTGAATCATATAAATCCACTACAACAACCTGCGGTTGAAGCGCTTTCGCAACCTCAACTGCTTGATCGGGTCGAGAGAGAGCATGGAAACGATAGCCCGTGCTCTCGAGATACTCCCGGTACTGAAGCAGGGAGGTAGGATCATGATCGATGCCGAGTATAAGGGGGGCAGCGGTGCGAGCAAGTTGTAAGTCTGGGTCAAATGGTAGTGTAAATGCGAAGGTGCTGCCTTCATCTGGGATGCTCTCAACCCATATGACGCCTCCATGCAACTCAACCAAATGCCTCGAAATCGAAAGACCTAATCCGGTGCCACCGGTCTTGCGCGTAGGAGATGCGTCTACTTGTGAGAAAGGTTCGAAGATGCGCTCCTGGTCGTCTTGGGCGATACCTGGCCCGGTATCAAAGACAGCGATGACGACCTCGTTGCGGTTTCCCCGCTGGATTGTTCGAGCAGATACTCCAATGTGACCTTTTTCAGTAAATTTTGCAGCATTAGAAACCAGGTTGAGCAGAACCTGGCGGATGCGAATGTTGTCCGCCTGCACGAGTGGCAATTGTTCGGGTATATCTGTGATGAGCTCAATGGGTTTGTCTTTTACCAGCCCAACGGCTGTTGCCATAACGCCGCGAATAATTTCGCTCAGATCGACGTCAGTAAAAGCCAACTCCATTTTGCCGGCTTCTATTTTTGAAATGTCGAGGATGTTATTGATCAAACCAAGTAAGTGCTGACCGGCGTTATAAATTGCACTTAGATCCTGCTCCTGGGTATCCGTTATGGGGCCATCGATCCCTTTCAGGATGACGCGCGAAAAACCGATGATCGAATTGAGCGGCGTCCTCAGCTCATGACTCATATTTGCTAGAAATTGACTTTTCAGGCGGTCGGCCTCGCGCATTTCCTCGAGGGCTTGTTGAGTTAATTGATAGGAGCGAGCATCCTGAAGGGTGATAGCGAGTTCGTGGGCGATAGCATTTGCAAGGGCACGATCTTCCTCACTCCAGGGTCCAGCATCGTCACGGCTGTCAAGCTCAATAACACCAATAATCTCATCCTGGACTTGTAGTGGAATAACGAGGTGATCGTCCCTATCTTCGCTCAGCGTAATCCTGGGATCCCTGCTTTCATGGATCGGTTGGATCTGGCCCTCTTCGTCTTCAAATCCAAGAATTGCACCCCAGCTGGGTGCGTAGATGGCAGGTGTTGTAGCCCCGATCTCTTCCGGGGGCGTTGGCACTTCAACGACCAACTGCCTTTCTGGTGCGGATTCAGGATCGATGAGCTGTGAGACCCCGCGGAAACCAAGGGGATCCCCGGTGGCATCCACCCGGTGCATAGCCCGGATCAAGATAGGGAAAGTGTGTCCATCTTTGTGGTGTGCATCGACGATCAAATGCTGAATTTGCTCGCCGGAAGCGAGGCGTGTTCTTACGATTTCTGCTGCATCAACATCAAATCCGACCTGGTGAAACTCTTTTCCCTGGATTTCATCCTGAGAATACCCTAGGATTCGATCAATTTCAGGGCTACACCAGGTGTATACGCCCTCGAGATCTAATTCCCACACCCATCCGCGCGGTCGAGTAATTTCACGCGGAATCGCCGCACGACCTAGCGGGCCGGTTGTAGGAATCGCCTGGGCGACTCCGGCGAAAAGATTTTCAAGACGTTGACGAATTCCCTTGATTGAACTCATGGATAAACTTACCTAATTCTTCTGATAATTGACGGTACTGTAGTGCAGCTCGGCTTGATGGTGCGTAGAGGTTTATTGGCTGGCCAAATACCGGGCTTTCCCGCAAGCGAGTGTCGATATCGATTTCGGTATTAAAGGTTGCTTCATTAAATGCCGTTCGGATTTGTTGGGCAAGGCTGATATGGATGCGGTTGCGGCGATCGAGCATGGTGAGGAGTATTCGATAGCGCAGCCGATGGTTATGCTGCTGTCGAATAGTAAGGATGAGGTTGAGCATATCGCGTAGTGCATGCGCAGAGAAATACTCGGGCTGGGTCGGTATGATGAGGAGATCGGCCGCTGCGAGAGCGTTATGGGTCAGTGTACCAAGCGTGGGAGGGCAGTCTAGGATAACCAGGTCATATGTCCTGATGCCTTTAAGTGCCGCTGCCAAGATGCGTTGGTAATTCTCGCGCACGATAAGATGAGTTTCTGCCATCGTAAGATCATGATTAGATGGTGCAATCAACAACCTCTCTTGAGAGGTTGTACGGGCCACAGCCTCGATGGATTGACCTCCGAGCAGAACATCCGCCACAGTATTCGGGATTGAGCCAGGTTTCATGCCTAGAGAAATGGTTAAATTCGCATGGGGGTCAAGATCAATTAACAGCACTTGCTTGCCAGCTTCTGCGAAGGCGGCACCAAGCGACAGGGTTGTCGTTGTTTTAGCCACGCCACCTTTGGCGTTTGCGACGGCGATCGAGAGTGTCATCGAGTTGCTTTATAACCTCGCTTAGGTGGAATCCGGTGGCGAAGTGATCTCAGTGCTGTTGCTGGACTGATCCTGAACGGGTATGTCCTGATCAAACAAGCGAATGCGTGAGCGCTTTGCTCCCAAAGCCTGGCGCATTTCACGCACCGCAGTTTGAAGCATATCTGATAACTCTTCGTGGGTTCGGACCTCGCTTGTGAGTTCCGATACCGTCTGCTCGCGCTGAGCACGGTGCAAGGTCTCTTCGAACAAACGCGCATTCTCAATCGCAACAGCTAATTGATCGGCAAGAATTTGCAGGACCGCAATATCATCGGCCGAGAAAGTATAGGCTGTAGTATGCTGAACATCGAGAGCGCCGATCACACGATCGCCAGCTTTGAGCGGGATACCTACTTCGGTCTGGGTATCGGGTAGCAGGGGATGAGCCTTGTGAAGTGGATCTGTGCTGACATCGTTGGCAAGGTAGGCTTCACCACTTTCAGTCACAGTGCCAATGATGGATTCTGAACCGACACGCAGCTTGTGCCGTTCGTTGCGCATTTCTTCACCAGTAGGGCCACTTGCCTCTGTCAGAATTGCGTATTGCCCAGAGTGATCTGTCAGAAAGACAGCAACATGGTGATAGTCGAAGCGCTCGCGAATCAACCTAACCGTCCTGGCCAGGAGTGTCTCAACATCCAGGAGGCCAGAGGCGTCGCGGGCAACTTCTGCTGCGGTTTGCAGCTGTGCTGCCCTTCGTTGTAGCTCTTCAAGTAAGCGCATTTGCTCGAGTGCCACGGCAACTTCATCGGCTACGGCTTCCAGCACTTCACGATCGTCGCTTGACCAGGCTTCTGGTTTTTCGGCAAGGATATTTAACTTACCCACGATCTGACCTCGAACTGCGATGGGCGTCTCGAGATTGTCGCCTCCATCCACGACCGCTTCCGGGTATCTGGCACCAGCATATTCGGCGAACTGGACATCCTGATCTTGTGCTATCGCTTCCAGCAATTCGTTCCAACTCTCGGCTGTTTGCCGCCGGACCAGGGTATCCAACTGCTCAAGGCTGGTCTGGGTTTCCTCGAAAAGGCGGGTATTTTCTAACGCCACCGCGAGCTGGTTGGCTACGAGTTCTAGAATTTCAATATCACGGTGATCCAGGCCTTCAACCGCAGTAGTTTCCACGGCGAGTGCACCGAGGGCATGATCGCGAGATATCAATGGAACAGCGACAGTCGAGTGGGTAATACGTCCGCCCTGATCACGCGAGCGACCATTGGCAGGGATGGTCACGGCGGCTTTGGTTGAGATTGCTCGGCCGAGCGGCCCCCGATCTAGTGAAACGGGAACACCAATCGGAGCAGCCTCGATACCCTGTGCAGCGGCGGCACTGCGAACGACAACCTCTGATCCTTCTAAGAGACCGATAGCCACACGGTTAAAGTTAAATGCACCCCGAATGATCTCACTTGCTCGCCCCAGCAGCTCATCAAATCTTGTTAAGGTGCCGAGCTGATTGTAGATGTCAATCACGATGCGGTTGCGTGAGGAGAAATCAGTCAGTTCACCGATCAAGCGAGCATTTTCAATCGCCACAGCGAGCTGATCGGCCATTGTCTGGAGAACGAGCACATCCTCTTCACCAAAGGCATCCGGATCCTGGCTCTGGACATCCAACGCGCCAATGATTTGATCCCCAGCCCAGAGGGGTAAGGCCATTTCAGCCCGAGTTTCGGGCAAATCTGGATTGGTAACATGGATCGTATCTTCTCCCACGTCTAGGATAATGCGAGGTTTGCCCGTCCCAGTGACGTAGCCGACGACCCCGACCTTTCCCACCGGGAGCTTATGACCTCGATCCAGCATGCGCTTTCCTCCTGCAGAGGAAGCGGCGCGCAGGCTGGCAAATTCCCGATCTCGATCGATGAGGAAAACACCCGCATGGTAGAAGCCAAAGCGAGTAGTGATTAGATTCACGGTCTCTTCCAGGAGTGTTTCGACATCGCGGATGGCGACTGCATCCCGGGCGACTTCAGAGGCGGTGCGAATTTGCCGGGTACGATCTTCAACCCGACGCTCAAGCGAGCGGTAAAGTTCAGAGAGATCTTCGGCCATTTTGTTGAACGTGCGCGCCAGGCGGCCGATTTCATCCTCGCGCACGGTTTCGATTCGGGATGATAGGTCGCCCAGGGCAAAATTCTCAGCCAGCGCCGTTAAGCTTGCAAGAGGGCGAATTGCTTGCCGGGTGGCCAGGGGCACGATGATGGCAATAAGGGCGAGGGCGACAAGGATGGTGATGATCGAAAAAGGCGCCAGTTCATTCACTTCAGCAAAGATATCTTCCTGTGGCAGCTCGGCCACGATGCCCATTTCCCAATTGGGGATCCAT